>NZ_JBLLLQ010000039.1:0-37716 GCF_047737915.1 Lysinibacillus sp. NPDC056185 | reverse complement strand
GTCACACCCGTTCCCATACCGAACACGGAAGTTAAGCTCTTTAGCGCCGATGGTAGTTGGGGGCTTCCCCCTGTGAGAGTAGGACGTCGCTAGGCTATATGATAAAATTATTCCGAAGTAGCTCAGTTGGTAGTAGCACCTGACTGTTAATCAGGTTGTCGCAGGTTCGAGTCCTGCCTTCGGAGCCATTCTTGGAGAGTTGTCCGAGTGGCCGAAGGAGCACGATTGGAAATCGTGTAGGCGGTTAACACTGTCTCAAGGGTTCAAATCCCTTACTCTCCGCCAGCACTTTAAGGATTTATCATTCCAAACGATGGCCCCTTGGTCAAGTGGTTAAGACACCGCCCTTTCACGGCGGTAACACGGGTTCGAATCCCGTAGGGGTCACCATTTTTCAATACCCAGATGGAGGATTAGCTCAGCTGGGAGAGCATCTGCCTTACAAGCAGAGGGTCGGCGGTTCGAGCCCGTCATCCTCCACCATTATTTAAATAAATCACCTTATTATCGCGGGGTGGAGCAGTGGTAGCTCGTCGGGCTCATAACCCGAAGGTCGTTGGTTCAAATCCGGCCCCCGCAACCAAAATGGTCCCGTGGTGTAGCGGTTAACATGCCTGCCTGTCACGCAGGAGATCGCCGGTTCGATCCCGGTCGGGACCGCCATTTTTTAAAAGAATATGGGTCAGTAGCTCAGTTGGTAGAGCATTAGATTGAAGCTCTAAGTGTCGGCGGTTCGATTCCGTCCTGACCCATCACATTTTTTGCCGGTGTAGCTCAGTTGGTAGAGCAACTGACTTGTAATCAGTAGGTCGTGGGTTCGACTCCTATCGCCGGCACCATGACTTTCCCGGAGGGGTAGCGAAGTGGCTAAACGCGGCGGACTGTAAATCCGCTCCTTAGGGTTCGGCGGTTCGAATCCGTCCCCCTCCACCAGTTTTAATTTAATAGGGGCATAGTTCAACGGTAGAATAGAGGTCTCCAAAACCTTTGGTGTGGGTTCGATTCCTACTGCCCCTGCCAATTAATTTAAAATAATAAAATATAATAATATGGCGGTTGTGGCGAAGTGGTTAACGCACCTGATTGTGGTTCAGGCATTCGTGGGTTCGATTCCCATCAGTCGCCCCATTTATATATATTTAACTTTTGGGGTATAGCCAAGCGGTAAGGCAACGGATTTTGATTCCGTCACGCCCTGGTTCGAATCCAGGTACCCCAGCCATTTATTGCGGAAGTAGTTCAGTGGTAGAACACCACCTTGCCAAGGTGGGGGTCGCGAGTTCGAACCTCGTCTTCCGCTCCAAATATTTTATGGCGGCATAGCCAAGTGGTAAGGCACAGGTCTGCAACACCTTTATCACCGGTTCAAATCCGGTTGCCGCCTCCATATTTTATTACTCAATCGGTTTATCCGATTTTTTTTATCTCCATTATGCCGGTGTGGCGGAATTGGCAGACGCGCACGACTCAAAATCGTGTTCCTTTGGAGTGTCGGTTCGACCCCGACCACCGGTATCATATTTTACTAGAGAATCCTTGTATATCAAGGATTCTTTTTTTATTTGTAGAAAGCAATTAAGATCCTCTCAAAAGGTATACACAGTTATTTGAGAATTCGATTGGAAGGATCGAATTTATTTGAAATCGGATTATTAAGAGTGGCTACGGATTAAGACTTCAACAATTATGTTGGAGTCTTTTTTGTTTGTCTAAGGTCATCAGTAATAATTGCAATTCCACTTACAAAGAAATCAACTTCAAAACCCATCTGTTTTTCTTTAGTCATAATGCCAACCCTTATGTACTAGATAACCTTAAAATTTTTGCTAAAATATAATTAAAAACCAGAGGGGTGATCTTATGAAGGGAGACGATGATAAAAAGGATGAGATAGAAAAAGATTATAATGCAGAAGCTTCAAGATATACACTTGCTATTTTACTTGCAGCTTTATTGATTTGGGCAATATAATGACTTGTTTAAAAATGATGAAAGTGGCCATGGTATTCAATGGGTATTGGTATCAGGCATAGTTTCAGTTTTTGAAGTAACTAAGCGTTATTTAATAAGAAGAGATGGCAAGAAAAAAATAGATAGAAATTAATTTAAAATTACAGAATTTAAAAATTAATCATTTGGTAAAGACATAGATTCAATAAACAGGGGTTTTTGTTTAAAGTACACATTAAGAGTAGAGAAAAAGGACAGATTATGAAAAAGAGGTAAGGTACAATAATAAAAGATAAAAGTTTTGGAGGGGACAATAAATTAGCTAAATTAATTCGAATTTTGAAGAGTGTTATTTTAAAATTTCAACATACTTTTAAACATTTCTCATTATTTTATATGCTGCTTTTGGCGGATCTATTGATAACGATTGGTGATTTTTCGATGATCTTTGTAGTTCCAGAATTAGCTCCAACTATCATTACAATAATCGCTATTGTTTATATTTGGAGAAAGTTTTTGAAGACTAATCCTAAATTTAAAAGCTTCGTAAGCTTGCTTAATTCTTTCATTGTGTGGAATTTTACATTCGTTTGGGTTTTTCCTTTTCCTGAAATAGATAAATAAAGATAATAAGACCTACTCAGCTAAAAAGCAAAGTGGTTTATTTCTGCTTTAACGCGAGTAGTAAGGATTAAATTATAGTAGGAAAAGACATAATGCCTGTTAAGTAGCATTTTCGATGATTAGAGAGGATATCATTATGAACAGACACTTTTTTATTGCAGTTCCACTTCCTTCAGATATTAAAGCAGCTCTTAAAGTGAGATGTGAAGAAATGAAGACAGATTTTCATTTTAAACGATGGGTACACCAGGAAGACTATCACATCACATTGGCCTTTTTAGGTCATGCGGATGAAGAGCAATTACAGGCTGTATTGGATGAAACAAGGAAAAACCTTATGAAAGTTTCTCCGTTTGAATTAAAAATTCAAGGGTTCAATACTTTTGGAAGAAAAGAATATCCAAGAATTTTATGGGTTGATCTGCTCGAATCTCAGCAATTAAATTTTGTGAGAGAAATAGTATACCGTGATTGTATGAAGGCTGGTTTTGAACTAGATAAAAAGCCCTTTACACCACATATAACTGTTGCAAGAAAATGGGATGAGGCCTGCGGGAAAATTCCGTACGAAGCATTAATGGAAGAAAATTTTCAGCTTCCAAAATTTCTAGTAGAAGAAGTGATTTTGTACGAATCAAAAATAGAGGAAACGCCAAAATATCATAGAAAAGCGGTCATTCGTTTAGATGGCCAATAATATTACAAGCAGCTCGTAAACCTAAAAATGAAAAGGTTTATGAGTTTTTTGTTTAAAACCATTTGTAATGATTAGTTCATGTTCCGTTCATTTAAGGATTTTATGCTAAGACTGTAAAAAGGAATGGAGGAGTTCACGATGAATCTAGCCTGGAAAGAAATTAAGAAAAATAAAGTACGATTTTTAATATTAGGTTCCATTGTTTTTCTTGTTAGTTTATTAACTTTTATTATTTCTGGTTTGGCGAATGGGTTATCACAAGATAATGCCGCTTTAATTAAAGACTTACCCGAAGGACAATTTTATATGAATGAAGATGCAGATCAAACTTATAATCTGTCAAAAATAGATAGCGGTACTCAAAATAAAATATTGAGCAATGAAAAGGATGCAGTAGCTTTTTCACTACAAATGGGCTTTTTAAATGAGCAGGACAATAAGCAGCAAAGCGTTGCCTTTGTAACATCGACCGCTTCAGATTTATTTGAAAATGTGAAACATGAGGAAGTTATATTAGACAGCTCAATGAAAGATAAAGGAATTAAAGTAGGAGATACATTAACGAATAATCAATTTAACGGCAAGTTTGTAGTAAAGGGATTTGTTGACCAAAAGAAATATAGTCATGCTCCTGTTGCCTATATTAATAAAGAGGATTATAAAGAGATTTACCGTGTAGATGAAATGCAGATGATTTTCGTACCAAACGGGGATTCTTCAAAAGAATTTGCTGGATTAGAATCATTTTCTAATAAAGCGTTTCTCAATACAATTCCAAGCTATAATGCAGAACAAATGTCTTTAAATATGATTGTATGGTTTTTAGTAGTCATTAGTGGGATGCTGTTTGCTATCTTCTTCTATATGATGAACGTTCAAAAAATTGGTTTATATGGAATTTTGAAAGCCATTGGTGTGAAAACGAGTAAATTATTCAAAATGATATGGACACAGATGGCTATCATTACAGTGATTTCACTTATTTTGTCGGTAGCTTTTAGCCAAGCATTTAATCTGATAGCGCCAAAAGGAATGCCTTTCACTTTAACAATTGCGACAACAACGCAATTATCGATTGTATTCCTAATTATTGGATTTATTGGTGCTACAATTTCAGGCATCCAAATTAAAAAAATTCAACCATTACAAGCGATACAGCAAGGAGAGGCTTAATATGACTTTATTTAAAATCGATGAAGTTAGAAAAACGTTTAGGAATGGCGAGGTAGAGGAAGAAATACTTAAAGGGATAGATCTTTCGCTAAATGAAGGGGAAATAACAGCATTAGTCGGTGCATCTGGATCTGGTAAGAGTACACTTCTGACAATAGCTGCTGGGCTTCAACCTGCAACAGATGGGCACGTAATATTTGAGGGGAAAAATATGTCCAGCATGAGCTCTGAAGAGGTTCGAAAAGTACGAGCAAGCGAATTTGGGTTTGTCTTTCAGTTTGCACACCTTGTACCTTTTCTTACCGTTGAGGAGCAACTACTGCTAATGCTAGATGTTTCTGAATCAAAATTAAAGAAGCAGGAACAAAAAAATGAAGTTAATCGAATACTAAAATTGGTAGGGATGGACCATCGAAAAATGGCTTATCCCTCGTCATTGTCAGGTGGAGAGAAGCAACGTGTTGCGATTGCCAGAGCAATCATTCATAAACCGAAAGTCCTTTTCGCAGATGAACCAACAGCAAGCTTAGATTCACAAAGATCAAAAGAGGTTATGTTACTAATTAGAGATTTGACTAAAACGTTAAACATTACTACTTTAATGGTGACACACGATGAAGAAATGCTTGCTTATACTGATCGTATTATTAAAATGAGCGACGGTGTCATTTTGCAAGATGACATTCGAATCGTAAAAAACCACAACCACATTTATTGATGGTTGTGGTTTTTTTGATTAAACAGCTAAGCTGATTTTCCGTTCTGTCTGGGCGCAATTTATAGATATTTTTCATAAGCCTAGTGTTATGTTACCAAACCACTAAACTAATGAAGCATATTATAGAAGGAAAGAGGGAGGTGATTTGAAATGGCGTTTGTCATTGCTTTATTGATAGTATTAGTTGGTTTAATAGCAGGATTCCAATTAACCGAAGGAAGGTCCGAGAAAGGGAATTACATCGTTTGGGGTATCATTACAATGATAGCGTTTGCACCGTTCTTATCTTTTGTAATAGGCGTAATGTATGGGATAGTGGTTAAAAATAGTTGGGCAACATCGATTATGATGTTTTTATCTCCTTTAATTTTTGTTATAGGGTTAATTATATTACTTTTAGGTATTTATAAAAATGATGGAGGAAAGCATAAATAACTAGCTATTTGTCTCTGACAAGGGGTTGTTCCGTTCAGTGTTTTAGTTATCTTAATATAAAGGTAAAAAGCCGCAAGACTCCTACAAATTGTTTTTGAGATGAAGTGTAAATGAAATGTAGCGAAGGAGACATATGCCTTCGTGTCCAACATCCTATTTCTTGCCCTGATGCGGCTCGTGCCTTGCCGGCGGAAAAGCATAGCGGTTTTTTACCATTTAGAATGTTTATGTTAATCGAGCTTTTCGACTTACTTTACAGACCATTCTCATTAATGCTTTGTGCAACGAAGGGAAGATCGTAAAGACAACATCCATTGTTTTACGCATTGGCATAGGACAGATAATAGGTTTATTTTTGTGTACGCCTACAATAGTGATTTTTGCTAGTTGCTGTGGAGACATCATTTTTTGTTTTTTCAATTGTTTGGCCATCACTGATTTATCGATATTAATAGCGGTTGCTTTATCGAAAATAGGTGTATCAACAAATGTCGGACATAGCGTACTTACCTTGATGCCAAATCCCTCAGCCTCATAGTGTAGTGATGTCGTTAAGCCCACAACAGCATGCTTCGTAGTTGAATATGCCGCAGATATAGGAGCTGGACCCAACCCTGCTGCTGATGAGCTATTGATGATATGTCCAAAACCTTGTTCCTTCATGATTCGATAGCCAACTTGAGTACCATATATAACGCCCCATAAATTAAGATCCACAATGTTTTTCCATTCGTCCATCGACATATCATACATTTCACCATACATAGCTATGCCAGCATTATTGAATAAATAATCTAATCTTTGAAATTCCTCATAGACATTTGTAATGACACGTTCAACACTTTTGTAATCGGTTACATTTAATTCAACAAATCTAGCATTTGAAGCTTCTTTATTTAGTTCTGCCTCGAGAAGACGCCCATCATGTTCGTTGATATCTGCAATAATGACAAATACATGACGACCTATTAATTCTTTGCAGATAGCCTTCCCTATACCTGATACACCACCAGTAACAATCGCAACCTTTCTCATATTCATCACCTCTCGTATGACTTCCTAATGGACGGTAGCTTCCTGCAATTGAAACTGTCCGATGAAAGCTGTGTATTCTTCCGTGACAAGTTCTGCTCCTTTACTATTTAAATGAACGCCATCTAACGTTAAATGTAGCCCTCGCTTTTTGGACAATCGGTCAATTCGCAAAGGATTTTTATAAAACAATACATCTTTCATTACTCGCATAACATTGGTGTTCATATAATCGGAACTATTAACTTGTTCCAAGTGATGCTCAAACACCTCTTGCATATTTAAAAAGCTAACATTTGCATATTTAGAGGAGATGGATTGAATAATGGAGGAGAGCTCTTTTAATTCCTTATTAGGAGTGTTTTTTATTGTCTCTCCTATTAAAGCTGGTGTTACTAAAACGACATGTTTAGAGGATGCTAAAATCATTTCTAAACAATTTACATAGTAATCTTTAAATTCTTGATGATCTTTTGTAACTGGCTGTGCCTGTACTTTCAAAAGTTTAGAGTAGACATCATTGACACCAATCCAAAGAAAACTGAGGTCATAATAAGTAGCTAGCTTCGATTTTTCCAAACGAGTGTGTAAGCTTTTTACTGTCTCACCTGGTTTACCGAGATTGTCAAATTCGATTTGTTGATGTTTTGTTGTTAGTAGTTTAAAAAATGAAACACCTGGTCGACCTTCTGTTAAGCTGTCTCCTATACATGCAATTTTCATTTATATCCCACCTTTTTTTATCTCCTTCAAAAAAATGGTTATTGCCTGGTGAAAGAGTGGCTCAAGTGCTTTCAGCTCCTGATTATTTGTAAGCTGACATAATCCCCCTAGCCATGTGCCAAGTAGAACCGTCCACTCTTCAATATTTCCATGAACAAATTCCCCTTTATCAATTCCTTCTTGCAGAATCGCACGATAAGCACTCATCGGTACGATCGCTAAATTGTATAGTTGTTGCACTGATTCAGGGCTCGATTTTGGATTGGAAGCTAGCTCTTGCCCTGATCTTAATAAAGGTGTTTGGTAATGATAGAGAACGTGCATGGCCATGCCATATAATTTTTCTGTTGCCGTGGAGTAGGTACATTCTTTTTGCAGCCATTTGTTGTTCCAGTCTTGCATTGTTTGTTGCGCTAAAAGAACGAATAGCTTTTCTTTGTTTTCAAAATGGTAATAAATATGTCCCTTGCTGTAGCCTGAAGCGGTTGAAATATCTCCAACTGATGTTTGATTATAGCCTTTTTGAGAAAACAAACTAACCGCATGTTCCATAATTTCAACTTTTGCTTTCTCGCTATCATAACGTCTTTTGTTCAATGATTTACCTCTTTTTTGAATTTGAACGATCGTTCTAATTTAATTATACAATATTTTACTAATTAATAAATAGTTAAATACCTAAGTCATCATGCTGTCACAATTCCGTACTACCAATTCAGATGAAGTTTGGGATGATTCAATGTATATAAGTCGCAACGGAAATCAACCCAACGTTATGTTGATGAAGAAAATGGAGGAAATATCCATCAAATTGTTGAACTATAAATAATGATTTAAAAATTAGGAGGGGAATTAGATGGGGAGAGTAATAGGATTTGAATTGAATAGTCAGGAACCTGAAAAAGCTGCTGAGTTTTATGCCAAGGTTTTTGGTTGGCAGGTAGCTGCACCTAATTGGGAATATTGGGCTGTAACAACCGGGGATGATAAAAAACCAGGGATTAACGGCGGTATTGGTAAGGGGCCACATGACTATCCTTTTGGAACACGTATTCAAATTGAAGTGGATTCTATCGATGAAGCTATTTCGAAAGCTAAACAGAATGGTGCCATCATTGTTCGTGACAAAATGGAGTTCGATGAGTTTTATCTTGCCTATATGGTAGATCCAACTGGGCTTGGCTTCGGCTTAATTCAAAACAAATAATCTATTTAATAAGTCTCTGCAAACGATTGCGGAGGCTTTTTTGTGAGTATGTCGTATAGCACAAGGAAAAGCAAGTCTCCTATTCATGAAGAGACTTGCTTTTTGTCATGTAGCATCAATTTAATAAAATACGAAAAAAACGATGAAGTGCTTGTCGCCATTCTTTTTCATTATGAGTTGTATAGGTTGTTAGGGATTGTCCCTCGTATATTCGAAATTCGCTATTAAGCATTGTATGTCGGCCACGAGGAGTACGAATCATCGCGATTTTATTTTTTTGTTTAGAAAGTCTTGGTGCAAACTTTGCATCGTTAGCGTCATCAAAAAAACTATAAAGTAAACGCCAATTATTCTTTGTTAGTTCGTACAGCATCCAGCCATTCGCTTCATCTCGTTCAATTTTATAAAGTTCATTACCCTCACGGTGTTGATGTCCAGCTATTAGTGGAACTGGCTTACAAGGAGCTAGTGCACCTACACCAACATCCGAAATATATGATTTCCCATCGAAATTGACCAGCAATAGCTGATGCATAGGTACATCCTCAACAGGTGTATCTGCTTCATGGTTGCGCCAAAACTGTGCATAGCGATTGGTTACAGAAAAGCCAAGTTCGCGAAGTAGCCAACTAAATAAAATATTTAGTTCAAAGCAATTGCCTCCGCGGAGTTGAATAATGATTTTTTGAAAAAGGTCAGGAATAGCGAAGGAGATGCCATGTTTTAAGGCAACATCTAGGTTCTCATAAGGAATGGTATATAGATGTCTTGTTTGAAGCTGACCAAGTAGCTTAATAGATGGCTCTAAAGATCCTTGAAATTGAATAAGCTTTAAATATTGCTTTATTTGTGAATTCATAAAATCGCCTCACTTCCTTACTAAATAACATAACCGAAATGGTTTGAGAATACACGTGAATAATAGAAAGAAAATAATAGAAAAGAAGGTAAATAACTTGTAAAATGAAAATATTAACTACTATAAAGAGAGATATTTCCTATTATTTTAGTTAATAATAATGATTGTAAGGTAGGTATACGAATGACAAGCGAAATGAAATGGTTAGAAGTAAATTCATACGATGAAATGAGCAAAGTAGCAGCGGATATATTCACTAAACAATTACAAGTAAAACCAACAAGTATTTTAGGATTAGCGACTGGTGGTTCTCCTGTAGGAATGTATAAGGAATTAGTGAAACGCCAACAAGCTGGAGATTTATCTTTTAGCGATGTGATTACCTTTAACCTAGATGAATATGTAGGTCTCGATCAAACAAGTCCGGCAAGTTATTGGACATTTATGCATGAGAACTTATTTAATCATGTAGATATTACGGAAGAAAATATACATTTACCAAATGGTAAGGCAGAAAACTTAGATGCTGAGTGTGCGGCCTATGACGCTCGAATTAAAGAAGCGGGAGGAATTGATCTACAGCTTCTAGGTATTGGCGTTAACGGACATATTGGCTTTAACGAACCGGGCACATCTTTTGATTCAATGACTAATATTGTAGAGTTAACGGAATCTACTCGCACAGAAAATGCAATTTATTTTGATAACTCTAAAGATGTACCGACTCATGCTATTACAATGGGCATTGAATCTATTATGAAAGCTAAGGAAATCGTGTTAATTGCATTTGGTGAAAAAAAACTAGAGGCTATGGAAAAATTGAAAAGTGGTATCGTCACTGAAGATTTCCCAGCAAGCCAATTATTAAATCATCCAAATGTAACGATTATTTACGGCGGAACAAAATAGGAATTAAGCGTAGACTTTGTATTATTTGAAGTCTACGCTTTTTTATTTTGGCATGCAGAGCGACGTAAGGGAGAGTTCAAGTGACGGATGGAAAGGCGAGAGCGACGGAAAGGAGAGGCAAAGTGACGGATGGAAGAGGCAAGGTGACGGATGGAAACTAGAGCGACGGAAAGAAGAGCCGAAGCGACGGATGTGAAGGCGAGAGAGACGGATAGAAATCAGAGTGACGGATAAGAGAGCCAGAGCGACGGAAAGAAAGGCCAAAGCGGCGGAAAGAACAGCCAAAGTCGTGGATAGAATCGCCAAAGCGACGGATAGAACAGTCAAAGTCGTGGATAGAAACGTCAAAATGGCGGATAGAACAGCCAAATTCGTGGATAGAGCCGTCAAAGCGACGGAAAGAAGAGCTAAGGTGATGGATAGAAATCAGAGAGACGGATAGAACAGCCAAAGTCGTGGATAGAAAGGCCAAAGCGACGGAAAGAAGAGCCGAAGCGACGGATAGAAATCAGAGTGACGGAAAGAACAGCCAGAGCGACGGAAAGAAAGGCCAAAGCGACGGAAAGAACAGCCGAAGAGACGGATGTGAAGGCGAGAGAGACGGATAGAAATCAGAGAGACGGATAGGAGAGCCAGAGCGACGGAAAGAAAGGCCAAAGCGACGGAAAGAACAGCCGAAGTGACGGATGTGAAGGCGAGAGAGACGGATAGAAATCAGAGAGACGGAAAGAACAGCCAGAGCGACGGAAAGAACAGCCAAAGCGACGGAAAGAACAGCCGAAGTGACGGATGTGAAGGCGAGAGAGACGGATAGAAATCAGAGAGACGGATAAGAGAGCCAAAGCGGCGGAAAGAAAGGCCAAAGTGGCGGAAAGAACAGCCAAAGTGACGGATGGAAACTAGAGCGACGGAAAGAAGTGCCGAAGTGACGGAAAGAATCACCAAAGCGACGGACATTCATCCGGAAATTTAAATTTTATCAAAACTAACTTCGCTATGAATCAATGCTACAATATTATCTATATGCTAGAATAAGAAAAAACTATAGGAGGGGTTAGGGTGAAAAGCACCGTACCACATTTACAAAAGGGCGATACAGTTGGTCTTGTGGCTTTATCCAGTCCAGCAAAGCCCGAAAAGCTAGGAGATGCTATAGCCTTTCTTGAAGAATTAGGGCTTAACTATATAATTGGGGATACCATTCAGGCAAAGCACGATTACCTAGCAGGTAGTGATGAAGAGCGTCTGGCTGATTTTCATGAAATGGTGAGAAATCCAGAGGTGAAGGCAATTTTTTGTGTTAAGGGGGGCTATGGCTCTGCACGCATTGCGGAAAAGATTGACTACGGACTACTTGAGGAAAATCCAAAAATCTTCTGGGGCTTCTCTGATCTTACATATTTACATTGCGCGATTAACGAATATGCTAATTTAGTGACGTTTCACGGACCGCTACTGATGTCTGTAGGAAGAATAGATGATATATCAAAGAAGATGTTTTTACAGCTATTTTCACCGATGGAATTACAGTATACGGAGGATATTTCCCCATTAACAACGATTGCACCTGGTGTAGCTCGCGGTGAGATTATTGGTGGAAATTTACGTCGTCTTGTTAACACATTGGGTACAAAATTTGAAGTTCGCACGGAAGGTCGCATTTTATTGATTGAGGAGCTTGGAGAATCTATCCCAAAAATCGATGCGATGCTGCAGCAATTAAAGCAGGCGAGAAAACTTGAGCAGTTAGCCGGTGTTGTTATCGGTTCCTTTACACAAACAGAAGCGGATGAAACGGCGCTATTTACTTTAATGAAGGATTATTTTGCAGATTTAGGCGTTCCGGTTGTAGCAGGCTTTAAAATTGGCCATGATTCAACGAATGTTGCTATTCCATTAGGCGTAGATGCTATTTTAGATGCACAGGAAAAGGTACTAAAGATTTTGCCTGGTGTGCATTAAAAAGAAGCATTTTATGTTATGTTCAATTGATTAAAAACAGGGGGGAAGAAGATGGATATTGAGCGAAAATTATATCAGTCGGTGGTAGAATTGATCGAAAAAAGATATCCTTCTGGTTGGGGTGGTGCTGCAGCAATGTATACTGAAGATGGTCAGATTTTAACGAGCGTAGCACCAGACGTTATTAATGCCTCTACTGAATTGTGCATGGAAACCGGTGCAATACTTGAAGCGCATAAACTTAATACGAAGGTTACTCATAGTATTTGTATTGCCAGAGAAAACGAAAATTCAGTATTTACTGTGTTAACTCCTTGTGGTGTATGTCAAGAAAGGCTTTTTTACTGGGGCGAAAATGTAAAAGCGGCTATCACTAATCCGAATGGTGAATTGATATTTAAAACACTGAAAGAAATACAACCATATCATTGGTATAAAGCATACGAAAAATAATTAAAAAGTTCTTTTCTATTGTAATGAAGAATAACTTCTGTCACTAAAAAAAGACATTACATATTTGTTGTGAAAATATGTAATGTCTTTTTGATTTAATAAGGCTCTGCGCCATGACCTTTATCTACAGCTTTTTGAGGTGCTTCATCACCAGCAATATTGCCAAGTGGCTTTGATGAAGAAGAATCGTTTCGAGCTTTTTGTAAACCTTCTTTTAACAAACGACCGTATTCTTCATCTGCTTCTTGTGCTAATGCAATCATCGCTTCTTGAATGGCTATATGACAGACTGCTAAATCACGAATTAAGTTTTCAAGCAGCTCATCTCGCTCCCATTGCTCAAAATTGCGATATGTTTCGCCAGCTTGCTTCGTATTACTTTGACGATCAATTGATTCTCGAACGAGATTACCTTCCACGAGTGGTGTATATTCTTTAGCCGCTTGAGTAGCTTCCTTTAAACCATTTAACATCGAAGGCTCATAGTTAATATGAGGATTTTGTCCAGGAGCTAAATCACGCTTATACATCATTTGACCACCATTTTGATTGGTTGCCACTCGTTTTTTAGGAGCATTGATAGGGAGTTGTAAATAGTTTGCACCTACACGATGACGCTGTGTATCGGAATAAGAGAAGGTACGACCTTGTAGCATTTTATCGTCCGAGAAATCCAATCCGTCCACAAGCACACCTGTGCCGAATGTAGCCTGTTCAACCTCAGCAAAATAATCTTCTGGATTTTTATTTAGCACCATCTTACCAACTGGATACCATGGGAATTGATCATTAGGCCAAAGCTTCGTATCATCTAATGGATCAAAATCAAGCTCTGGATGTGGACCATCCTCCATAATTTGGACGTTAAGCTCCCATTCAGGATAATCACCATTTTTAATGGCATCATATAAATCTTGTGTGGCATGATTGAAATTTTTCATTTGGATTTCTTCTGCTTCTTTTTGTGTTAAGTTTTTAATGCCTTGTAAAGGTTCCCAATGATATTTTACAAGGACCGCTTTGCCTTCATTATTGACCCATTTATACGTATTAACGCCGGAGCCTTGCATCATTCGATAATTAGCAGGAATACCCCATGGTGAATAAACGAATGTCACCATATGGAAGGATTCTGGTGAGCTTGCACAGAAATCAAAAAAACGCTCAACGTCTTGAATATTTGTAATGGGATCAGGCTTAAAGGCGTGAATCATATCAGGGAATTTCATAGCATCACGGATAAAGAAAATCTTTAAATTATTGCCGACTAAATCCCAGTTACCATCCTCAGTATAGAATTTTACAGCAAAGCCTCGTGGATCACGTAATGTCTCTGGTGAATGACCACCATGAATAACTGTTGAAAAGCGCACAAAAACAGGCGTCTGCTTCCCTTTATCCTGAAATACTTTAGCCCTTGTATACTTAGAAATAGGATCATCCCCGACAACACCGTATGTCTCAAAATAGCCATGTGCCCCTGCACCTCGCGCATGAACAACACGCTCAGGAATTCTTTCACGGTCAAAGTGACTTATTTTTTCTATAAAATCATAGTTTTCAAGGGTTGCAGGTCCTCGATTACTGACAGTACGTATATTTTGATTGTTAGTAATAGGGTGTCCCTGTCGATTTGTCAAAGTCATGTCATGCTCGTTTGTTGAATCATGTTGGTTTGTCATTGTTTAACCCCTTTCTTTGGATATAGTCATTCTGTCCATGCTAGGGGAGAACTAGACATTAAAAACCCTCTTACATGTGATACCTTTATGGTTTTTTAGATTCCTTCTAAAGATTATTGTCGAAATATGCTTTAAAATCAGAAAATATCGATTTGACTGTTTTGAAATTCTTGTTAGTATTTATGATATATGGAGATTACAGCTACATTTTTACTTTAGTTACTGTAGGCTTTGATAATTACTTTTAAGGGGTGTAAATTGTGTCGACAATATTCGTGTTTTCAATTGCTATGTTGGGATTAGGTTTAGCAATTTATACAGCCTCACAAACTGATGTTTTAAAGAGAAAGATATTGCAATTAGAAAAAGAGATAAAGGAATTAAAAGATAGAATTAAAAAGAGTGAAAGTTAACGCTCTTTTTTTGCTTATTATTAAGAGAGTGTTTAGAAGACTTAAAAAAGGAGATAGAAAATGCTACATAATGGATTAAAATATGTTGGGTTTTTAATCATGTTAATTTTCGGCGGAGTCTTTTTGTTAAGATGGTTTCTTCATGATGAATTATTATTGGATCAATTAATTGCCTTTGCAATAGGCTTTATTTTCTACGTTACTTCTTTATTCGTTAAAGCAAAATGATGCACTTTGTTTTAAACTAAAAAGCTCTCCTACACACAAGATGTAAGAGAGCTATTGGATGGCGTTTTCAAATAATTATCAAGTAGTTTGAGTATGGCCATTGCTTATAGTTGGTTATTAGTCATTGGTCATACAGTAACAGGTAACTTGTCATTGGTTTTGTTTAAGTTAGCTCCAAAAAGCTAGTTTTGAAAACAGCACATCCAATTCGAAGTCTCATCGACTCCATAAATCTATTGTATACAGTTTCAGGGAAATCGTCTATGCAATAAAACTTTAAACCTTGGCTGATGCAAAATAGATTCCTTGACTTAGAGTTTACTCTAACAAATATAATACAAACATCTTTATTGAGAGGAGATGTTTTGATTTGAATACACGAGTAATTGTAACTCGATACGGAGGACCTCAGGTTATTGATGTGATAGAGGAGCCCCTACGAAAACCTGAAAGGGGAGAAATTCGAGTTAAGGTTCAAGCAGCAGGGGTTGCACTTGCGGATATTATGAGAAGAGAGGGTAAATATCCGCTATCTCCTATACCTCCCTTTACTCCAGGATACGATGCTATTGGGATTGTTGACGAGTTGGGAGAAGGCGTGCAAAAATATTTGATAGGGGATAAGGTAGCCGTCTTTTTTAACGGAACGGGTGGCTATGCATCTTATGTGTACGCGATGGATGATGAGGTTGTCGGGATTCCTGCTCACATCGATTCCGTAACGGCGGTTGCTGTGATCTTAAATTATGTAACAGCCTATCAAATGCTTCACCGGGTTGCAAAGGTAGCTGAGGGAGAACGTATCCTTATTCACGGGGCAAGTGGAGGGGTTGGTACTGCATTGCTTGAGCTTGGAAAGTTAGCGAAATTAGACATGTATGGCACGGCTTCCTTGGCTAAACATTCAACTGTATACCAATTCGGCGCCGTGCCGATTGACTATCGAAACGAAGATTTTGTAGATACTCTTCGTAATAAGGCTCCTGAAGGTATGGATGTTGTATTTGATCCAATAGGAGGCCGGAATTATGAGCGTTCGATGAATACCTTAAGCAACAATGGCCGTTTCATAGGTTACGGCTATACTTCGATTCTTCAGCAAGGAGATTCAGAAGAATGGACCAAAGAGTGGGAAAGTTTGGCTGAAAATCGAACTACAGGGAAAGGTAATCCTGTCTATCTTTACTCTATAACCTCATTAAAAAAAGAAAGGTTAGATTGGTTTAAGGAAGATGTTCGGTTCCTTCTCTCATTGTTAGAGGAAGGGAAAATCAATCCCTTGATTTCTTACAGACTTCCTTTAAGGGAAGCGGCACATGCACAAGAATTGCTTGAAAAATCAATATCTGTAGGAAAGGTTGTTCTTATATGTGAATGAAAGGGGACAAAACCTAATGTACTCAATTGGTGAAATATCGAAATTAACAGGTATTTCTGCATATACACTTCGTTATTATGAAAAAATGGGTCTCTTACCTAATCCTTATCGTTTGGATGGGAAGCAAAACGGGATTCGGCAA
This sequence comes from Lysinibacillus sp. NPDC056185, assembly GCF_047737915.1. NCBI lineage: Bacteria > Bacillati > Bacillota > Bacilli > Caryophanales > Bacillaceae > Lysinibacillus > Lysinibacillus sp. NPDC056185. Next base: position 21,131 of record NZ_JBLLLQ010000039.1, on the reverse strand, counting down.
TATAATGATCTGGATCTTCGCTTTATCCAATTTATTTATGGATTAAAGCAAACAGGAATGAAGCTAAAGGATATTACTTTGTTTGCTGAAGATGGCTGTCTGTTAACACAAAATGATCAAGAAATAGAAGATATCCAGGATATTTTACATAAACGGATCGAACTATTAAATAAACATGTTAATCTATTGGGGCAACAATTGGAGCAATTGGAAAACGTGATGACTCTTGCAAATGAGAAAAGAAGTTTTTACTTAGCTATGCTAAATGATCGACTTCCAAACCCGTAAAGACATTTTAACTTCTTCTAGGAGAAGTTAAGCTTCCGGCGGATATCACGGGATCAGAAAGGAGTTGTTAGCCTAAAATCATCGCATCCATGCGAAAACGGCTAATTGACCTGTATCGGTGGCACTGCCCCTATGTTTTCACACAAAAGACATCTATTGCTTCTGCTACGTTAGCACTGAGCTTTCGCAAAAAATAGACTATCAAAAGCGTTTAGCCACTATTGGTTGAACGCTTTTTTATATGCATTAGATTTAGTTCAATATGTAACAAGATCCTTTATTTTACTTAAAATGTCGAAAAATGACGAATAATAAAGGTGGAAATGTACACCTTATTTTGTCAGAATTGTAATAGGAGGAGATGATATAGTATTTTAGAAACTTTTTGTACTATAATTCTATTTCATTAAATCTAATAACGTATATTTTTAACGATATGCATTCGGAGGGAATAAAGGTAATGAAGAAAGTTTTATTATTACTTCTAGCAGTTATGCTAGTTGGATGTTCTGGAGAAGGAACAGAGAAGAAAAAAGAGGCAGATGTAAAAAAAGAAGAGGTCGTTACAGTAAAATTTGAAGAAGTCGATACTGAATCAAAAGCTACAGTTGAAAAGTTTGCCAAAGAATACAATGAAAAGCTTACTTTATTTAAACAGGTTCAACCTATAGGATTAGACATGATTCCAGAACCTGTAACGAATGAACTTAATGATTTCTCACAAGTTCTATTGGAAGCTGATTTTAAAGAATATAAGGGCCATTACAAATTAGTTGCTAAATACAATAAGGATAAAAAAATAATTGGATATAATCTTTCTGTTCAAGGACTCCCTGAAAAAGAAGTAAATGATGAGGGAGATGAATGGGCAGAAGGGATGACTTCAGCTGTAATAGTTGCTCAAACACTAGGATTAGATTTGGGTAAATTCACCGAATCATTAGCTAAAGCTGAAGGAAATAGAGACACTGATTCTTATACTGATTCTACATATAAGGTAACTAATCTTTGTACTGAGGTCGATGCAGGAAAGTTTGAATTTAAATTTGAATTAACTAAGTAGAACAAAAAGCATCTCTAATGAACTACATCTCAATTGTGTCTAACAATTGCAATGCAGATCAAGAGATGCTTTTTTGCTTTGCTGTATTTATTTTAATTGATTTAGAGCTATACAAGTCTTTTTTGCTTATTAATAGGCTTGAGAAGCGATGAAACCTCGGCTTGTCTTTTGTATTTGCTTTTGTGTAATTGAGATTTTAAAAATTGGTATTCTATATATTATTATTCCATAAAACCTTAATTTTACACAAAATGTCGAAAAATGTTGAAAGAAAGGGTGGAAACAGAAACTTTATTTTGTCAGAATTATAATAGGATGATGCAATATAGTAATTTAAGTATTTTTTGTACTGAATTCTATTTCATTGAATCTAGTAACGTATATTTTTATTGATATACATTCGGAGGGAATAAAGGTAATGAAGAAAGTTTTATTATTACTTCTAGCAGTTATGCTAGTTGGATGTTCAGGAGAAGGAACAGAGAAGAAAAAAGAGGCAGATGTAAAAAAAGATCAGGAAACAAAAGAAGCGGTCGTAAAGGAGGAGAAAGTCGTTCCAGTAAAATTTGAAGAGGTTGATCCTGAATCAAAGGCTGCGGTAGAAAAGTTTGTTAAAAAATACAATGTCAGAGCTGATATATATAAACAGAATCCAGTAAACGGAATTGTAATAGCGAAAATGCCAGAACCAATAACTAGTGAATTGATTAAAGAGGAAAATATTTTCTCACAAATCTTATTGGATACTGATTTTAAAAAACATAAGGGTCATTATAAAATAGACGCTAAATATAATGAGGATAAAAAAATAATTGGATATAATATTTTTATAGAAGGAATCCCCGCAACCGAATTAAATGAAGCTGAAAATGGAGGAGAATGGGCAGAAGGAATTATATCCGCTATGTCAATTGCTGATGCACTAGGATTGAATATAGATAAATTTGACGAAGAAAGTGATATTGCTTTTGACGAGGATAAAGCTTATACATATACTGATCCTAACACTAAGACTAATGTAACTTTTCTGTTTGCTGATTGGGATATAGGGAAATTTGAAATTAAATATGATTTAAGTAAGTAGAACAAAAAGCATCCTAAAGCTGCACTCCGAATTGTTAAACACAATTGGAGGTACAGCTCAAAAAGGATGCTTTTTTTATTGTATTTCTTTTTTAGAAATAATGGCCTGGATGCTCGAGATTAGAAATAACGAGAATCATCAAAATTAATTTCAACACTATAATTCTTCGCATTGATCAGATTCGATAATTTATGGGCATCTTTTTCTAGTTTAATAGCACGTTCGCGGTACTCATCTGGCTCATACATAGCAATTTCATAAAGCATTGTATTTTCACCATAACCCATGCGTACACTCTCTTTTTCATGCATACTAAACTGTTTGCACAGTTCAGCATCTGCGCGGAGCTGTGTTGCGAGCTCAATCGCTTCAACTAATGCTAGTTTTTCACCTTTAAAGTCCACGGAGCTTTTTATATTTGCATCATATACTAAACGATCCAATGTACGAACATCGAGACGTACTTGAGCTAATTCAGCTTCAATTACCTTCATTGCACGATTACTTGTTTTGGGTGCTTGTCCTTTTTCAACAGTTACAAAAGCGCTACGATGTAATTCGTCAACGAGCTCTTGAACTTTTTTTGCTAAAATACTTTTTAGCTTAACGGCTTCTGCAAGATTAATCATGAAAACACATCCTTTTTACAGTGTAGTAGATGGTGCTGCACTTGTTAATAAGGCCATTTTAAAATCGCCACCATGAATTTGATTAAACATCTTACCGGCAGATGCAAGAAGCTCTTCCGCACTTTCTTCTAACAATGATGGGCGGAGGTAGAAGATATGTAAAGCCTCGGTCGTTTCCTCTGAAACAGACGTACGTTTAGAATCGACAAATGGTGACCCAAATGCTCCTTCAGCATCATAGCTATTAAGGATATTTTTTAATGCATTAAAACGACCATTTAAGCCCTCATAGCCAGTTTCCTCATTGCCAAGTGCGATTTCTATATTTCCTTTTAGTTTAGCTACATCATATAAGCCTACTGGAATCTCATATTGGAGGGAGAAGAAATTATTTAAATCAACACCAGAGTGAAGTGGTGTTAAATAATTTTGCTTACTAATTCGGCGCATTAAACTTTCTGCTGAGTGACGATAGCGGTTCGGATCTGCACCAAGCTTTTTCCATAGTTGTCGCCATTCTGCAATACCCTCTCGTTGCGTAACAGGATTATCTTGCATTTCTAAAAAGAGATTTTCCTGATACAATTGCATGCGACCTTTAATCATTTGAGGAGATTCTGCAACGACAATTTTGGTATAATGAATAATGCCGATTTTAAGCTCGGGATGTTGTGTCAATAGAGATTGATTAATTGAAATGTCCATAAAACATCACCTACTTTATCTATTTCTATTATTGTACCATGTAAGGAGTTGGAAATGAAATGAACATACATGACCTACAACGTGAATTTGTGGCGTATGCAATGTCCATTGGTGTAGATAAAATTGGCTTTACAACAGCAGCTCCTTTTACTGAAATGAAAAATAGACTGCGCCGCCAGCAAGAACTTGGCTATCAGTCTGGCTTTGAAGAAAGCGATATAGAAAAACGTACCGAACCCCTACAATTGTTAGAAGGAGCAGAGAGTATTGTGGCGATAGCTGTCGCATATCCGTCGCGTATGCAAAATGCACCTGTTGGCAAGAAGGGAGCAAGACGCGGGATTTTTTGCCGTGCTTCCTGGGGGATCGATTATCATACAGCATTACGTGAGCGATTGAAATTATTAGCAGCATGGCTTGAGGAACGCATAGAAGGTGTTCGTATTGAATCAATGGTTGATACGGGGGCACTTGTCGATAGGGCAGTTGCGGAACGTGCAGGAATAGGTTGGAGCGGAAAAAACTGCTCGATCATTACGCCTGAGTTCGGTTCCTATGTATATTTAGGAGAGCTAATCACGAATATCCCTTTTGCTCCGGATAAGCCTATGGAGGATGAATGCGGGGATTGCCGCTTATGTTTAGATGTTTGTCCAACTGGTGCGTTAATCGAAGGCGGACAGCTAGACTCTCAACGTTGTATAGCCTTTTTAACACAAACTAAGGGAATGCTACCTGATGAGTTTCGTACCCATATTGGTAATCGTTTGTATGGCTGTGATACATGTCAGACCGTATGCCCAAAGAATAAAGGAAAGATTAACTGGATGCATGAGGAATTTAAACCTGATCCAGAGCTTGCAAAGCCATTACTTGTGCCACTTTTGACAATTTCAAATCGTGACTTTAAAGAAAAGTTTGGCCATGTTTCTGGTTCATGGCGAGGGAAAAAGCCAATTCAACGCAATGCTATTTTGGCACTTGCTCACTTTAAAGAAGAAGCTGCGGTCCCAGATTTAGTAGCGCTTCTTGAAAAGGATGAACGACCTGTAATTCGAGGAACAGCAGCATGGGCTTTAGGTAAGATAGGCGGGGAGCAAGCTCAATCCGCATTACTTAAGGCAAAAGTAAAAGAACAAGACGAGGAAGTACTCGTTGAGATTAATAAAGGTTTACAATTTTTTAGTTAAGGAAGTGTACCGTTATGCCATTGCATATCGTTTTATATCAACCAGAAATTCCAGCAAATACAGGAAATATTGCACGCACATGTGCTGGCACAAATACGTCACTACATTTAATTCGTCCTCTTGGCTTTTCTACAGACGATAAAATGCTAAAACGTGCCGGCTTAGATTATTGGCATAGTGTCAATGTCGTGTATCACGATTCGCTAGAGGATTTTTTAGAGGCATCCAAAAATGGCGACGTTTATTTAATTGAGACCTATAGTGAAGAACCATTTACGACACATGATTTTAGTGATAAAGATCGAGATATTTACTTCATGTTTGGCAAAGAAACGACTGGCCTGCCAAAGGATTTTGCGTATGAGCGTCGAGATATGTGCTTACGAATTCCACAGAGTGAGCATGTTCGTTCACTCAATCTATCGAATACAGCAGCAATAGTTATTTATGAGGCATTACGTCAACAAGGATATCCAGGGTTACATTAAAAAAGCAGTTCTCCTATTATGGAGAACTGCTTTTGCTTTTTTGTAAGACGTGAAGGGATTCGAAAAGGGATGGTTAGAACTCCGTAAGCGACGGAAAGACCGTCAAGTGACGGAAAGCCCGTCAGGCGACGGAAAGAACTCATCAGCGACGGAAGGAACTCCTCAAGTGACGGATTGCTCGTCAAGCGACGGAAAGAACCCAGCAAACGACGGAAAACACCTCGCGAGCGACGGATAAAACCGGTCAAGCGACGGAAAGAACTCCTCAAGCGACGGATTGCTCGTCAAGCGACGGAAAGCACCTCGCGAGCGACGGATAAAGCCCGTCAAGCGACGGAAAGAACTCCTCAAGTGACGGATTGCTCGTCAAGCGACGGAAAGAACCCAGCAAACGACGGAAAGCACCTCGCGAGCGACGGATAAAACCCGTCAGGCGACGGAAAGAACTCCTCAAGTGACGGATTGCTCGTCAAGCGACGGAAAGCACCTCGCGAGCGACGGATAAAACCCGTCAGGCGACGGAAGAACTCCTCAATCGACGGATTGCTCGTCAAGCGACGGAAAGAACCTCGCAAGAGACGGATAAAACCCGTCAGGCGACGGAAAGAACTCCTCAATCGACGGATTGCTCGTCAAGCGACGGAAAGCACCTCGCAAGCGACGGAAAGCACCTCGCAAGCGACGGATAAAGCCTGTCAAGCGACGGAAAGAACCTCGCAATCGACGGATAAAACCCGTCAGGCGACGGAAAGAACTCCTCAATCGACGGATTGCTCGTCAAGCGACGGAAAGCACCTCGCGAGCGACGGATAAAGCCCGTCAAGCGACGGATACAATCCACACCCCGACGGATAGTACGCCACATCACTCTTAAAATTTCAATAAAACAACGATACCTGATGGATCCTCTGTTTGGAAACCACCATCTATATCAATAACAGGTGCACCAATTGAACGGAGATTTTCTTTCATTGTTGCTGCTTGCTCTTCATTATCTAGACGCAGTGAAAATGTTTGTAAGCCAACCTGATTTTTACCAAGCTTTGGTGCGTTTTCAGAGTGCCAAGTGTTTAAACCAATATGATGATGATAGCGGCCAGTTGAGATGAATAAAGCTTGTGCTCCATAGCGAGTGACAATCTCAAATCCTAATCCTTTTGTATAAAACTCCTCTGCGGCAGCCAAATTAGAAACTGATAAATGAATATGTCCCATAACCGTATCAGCTGGTAGGCCATCCCATCTTCCATCGCCTTCCTCTAATATAGAATGGATTTTAAGAGGTTCGGTCACCATATGCACTTGGTCGAAATGCCAAGTCCATTCATTTTCAGGGCGATCCGCATAAACCTCAATACCATTATTATCAGGATCATTTAAATAAAGTGCTTCACTTACATCATGGTCAGATGCCCCGAAGTACACGCCCTTGTTATGGAAATGAGTAATAATATTTGCTAAATCACGACGAGTAGGCAGTAAAATTGCAAAGTGATAAAGTCCAGTTGTTAAGCTCGTTTTTTCTTCTACTGTTTCAGGTTGGACGATTGTCAATAATGCTGTTTTGCCATCAGCTGTTAGAGTTGCTCTATGAGATTCCTGATGTAAAACTTTAAAGCCAATGACCTCCTGATAATAAGTTAATGAACGTTGTATATCGCTCACTTTAATTTCAACATTAGTGACATATGTGTTAGGTTTTTCATGAAAATGCATAGTAATTTACCTCCGAATTTAAGTTATGATTGATTATCAAGTTACTTTATGTAAGTAAGTTTATTTTATAAAGTACAGATTGTCAAGTAATTATATTGTTCCAAAAAAAATGAGAAATAACCGAAGTGGCTCATCGGACGCCCCAGGAAGCTTTGCTATGCGCGAAAGCGAAGCGACAGCAACAACAAAGCGCCCAGCCGTAACGGAAATCAACAACTCGTTTTTGCCGAAGAGCAAACTTTATCTAAAATGACTTTGCTGTAATAGTTTTAAACAAAAAAATCACTAAGCATATATTTATGCTTAGTGATTTTCTTGAGGTATTATTTGTCTGCTCTGTAGTCGCCTTCATAACCAGCAGTGAAAATAGCAGTTAAGAATGCTACAGTTACACCAATAATTAATATTAAACTCATGGAAGAACCCTCCTCATGTTTATAAAGACATCTCTTTTTAGTATAGCCTATCTACTATAAAAATGAAACGACGTAGCGGAATAAAATATGTCAGAAATGGTTCAGAAATAACTATTTAGGGAAAACTATAAGAGAGGTGATGATAGTGGAAAAAAAGGTTCCAAATATCGAAAACGGTACAATGGCTAGAAATTTTAAAGATTTACAGGATTTGGGGAAGCAGATGGAGCATTTACGTGATGGTCAAGAGCTTGTAGAAGACAATCGAATTCCAGACCCTATCCAAGTAGATGATTATGAAGAGGAAGCGAAAGATCAATAAGATATTACCCCCGAAATTTTCCTTATATTTCTTAAAACCAATTTTTTGTATAATGGAACTAGGAAAAGAAAGGGGTTGTTATTCTTGAATTTACAATCAACAAAAACATTAGCAAATGGTGTGGAAATGCCTCGCTTTGGCTTAGGTGTTTATAAAATGACAGAGCGTGATGAGACTTTGCAGGCTATTGATAAAGCTGTTAAATATGGCTACCGAGCTATTGATACGGCTTCTCTTTATGGTAATGAGGCCGAGGTGGGCGAAGCTATTCGTCATTCAGGTGTTAAACGTGAGGATATTTTTGTGACGACAAAGGTTTGGAATAATGACCAAGGCTATGATGAAACATTACGAGCTTTTGAAGTTTCATTGAAAAAGTTAAATATGGACTATTTAGATTTATATTTAACGCATTGGGCAGTACCAGAAACATTTGAAGAAACGTATAGAGCAATTGAACGTTTATATGATGAAAAATTAATTCGTGCAACAGGTGTCTCAAATCACCATGAGCATCATCTACAAAAGCTTTTAGCTAAAGTAAATATAGCACCAATGGTCAATCAAGTAGAGGTGCATCCATATTTACAGCAGGACGCATTACGAGCATTTTGTAATGAGCATGGAGTTGCTGTTACGGCATGGTCTCCATTAGGCCGTGGCGGGGTACTTGATAATCCAACGATTATGGAAATTGGTCGTGAAATAGGGAAGACAGCTGCTCAAGTAGTGCTGCGTTGGCATTTGCAAAATGATACACTTATTATTCCTAAGTCTGTGACACCTAGTCGTATTGAGGAAAATGCACAGATTTTTGATTTTGAATTAACACTAGCTCAAATGGATAAAATAGCTACGTTAAATCGCAATGAACGATTTGGACAAGACCCAGATAACTTTAAATTTAATTTTTAGTGCAATAGAAATCCCGCTCTCTAATTTGAGAAGCGGGATTTTGTAAATTTATTATTTAGATTCTTTTACAAATGGAATATAGTTAGAAAGCATTTTTGCCATATGCGCACGTGTCGCGTTGTTACTAGGCATAAATTTGCCGTTTACGCCGCTAACAATCTTTAAGTCTTTCATAAGGGCAATAGCATTTTGAGTTTCAGCGTTGTATTGAGAAATATCACTGAAATCAGCTTTTAAACCAGTTTTTGCATCGTGTTGTAGGTTGTATGCACGAGCAAACATTAAGGAAAGTTGAGCACGAGTTACTTTTGTATTAGGATTGAATTTACCATTCACACCTTGTACAATTCCTGCTTCAGCAAGTGCTGTAATTTCTTTTTGTGTTGCAGGATTTACATTCGCAAGATCAGAGAATGTTGCTTGACCTTTTGCTTCAAGCTTTAAGGCACGTGCGATAAATGATGCAGCTTGTGCACGAGTTAAGTTTGCGTTTGGTGAATATGTTGTTGCTGAAGTACCGTTAGTTAAATCACGGTAATAAAGGTCACGAACAAAGCCTTCTGTTTCTGAACCTTTTGCGATATCTTTAAACGGAATTGTTGCGATAATACGTCCTTCTACTTTTGGATCAACTTTTTTCAGTGTATCTAAATGTTCAATAAACATTTCGTAGTCAATTGTACCAGGTTCACTTACACGGCCGTCCTCATAAACTTTTTTCAGTGTATCATAGCCGTCTCCACCTTTAGCAGTGAATGTATTTGTTGCCGCTTTATAATATGCTGCTTTATCAATCTCTTTACCATTTAATTTAATAGATTTTACACGTTTACCAGCTGGTGCTTTACCGTCAAATTCTACTTGTAAACCAGAGAAGTGTAGGAAGCCACCAGATTCTTTAGGGAACTCTTTCACACTATGTTCAACGATTTCATAAATTTCAGCACCTTTTAATTTTACGATACCAAGTGCATTACCGAATGGCATAACTGTCATAACCTCACCAACAGTAATATCTCCTGCATCAATACCAGCGCGGATACCACCACCATTTTGGAATGCAAATTGTACTTCAGGGTCAATTTTTTTAGCACCAGCAAGCATCCCATCAGTAATTAAGTTACCAAGGTTTGTTTCACCAGCACGAACACCCCAAAGATTACGACCGCCATTTAGTGGTGAAACAGCTGTATTACCTGTTGATTGATTTAATATTTTTGAAATTTTCTCTTTATATGGAGCTAAAAGTGCTGTAGCCTCTGCGTCAGCTTGGACATCTTTTAAAGCATGTAACTGACCGAAGTAGTCAACAACGGCACCATTATCGTCGAATGTTAGTTCTAATTCACCTAAATTTTCGCTATATTGGCCTGTTTGAACGATAATTGTAGGGTTCTTAAATGGTGTTTCAGCTTTCACAGGCTTGTCTAATTTTGTATGTGTATGACCACCTACGATTACATCAATGCCTTCTACAGCTTTCGCTAGTAATTGGTCATTATCCCAATCAGCGGAGTCATCGAAGCCAATATGAGTAACTGCGATAATTTTGTTAACACCTTGTTTTTCAAATTCTGTTACTGCTTTTTTCGCAGAGTCGATATAGTTTGCAAATTGGACGTTAGCAACGCTTGAAATGGTAGGTGTCTCTTCTGTTGTTAAGCCGAAAATACCTACTTGTTGTCCATCGATTTCTTTAATGATACCGTCATAAATTTTACCGTTTTTAAAGTCTTTTGTGACTGTTTTGAATTGTAAGCCATCGAATAAAGAATCTTTTGAAAAATCTAGATTGGATCCTAGTAATGGGAACTCTGCGCCCTTAACGAATTTAGCAAGTGCAGCATGTCCTTCTGGGCTTGATCCTAAATCGAACTCATGGTTACCAAAAGTCATGGCATCATAACCCATTAAGTTCATTAACTTCATATCAGTTTCCCCAGCAAATTCGTTAAAGTATAAAGTACCAGAGAAAACATCACCAGCATCTAAAAGAAGTGAGTTTGCATTTGCAGCACGAAGTTCTTTTACTTTTGTTGCACGCTTTGGAGCATCCTCAACGTGTGCATGCGTGTCATTTGAGTGTAGAATTGTTAATTTGAAATCATCTTTCTTAGCTGTTGGTGTTGCTTCCGCTGCATGTGCGGCAAAACCGGGTGTAGCTAGTAAACTAGCAGCTAGAGTTGTTGCTGCAATACTTTTAACCCATTTCATCAATAAATTCCCCCTCATATTAGTCAGATGACTGACAATTTAATTTAATTCTATCATGAAAGAAATCCACCGTCATTACCAATAATGGAAATGTATAATAAATTTACTGTAAAAAATAGATGAAAGAAATGTAAATATTATATTTATACTTTTTTAGGATTATAAGTAAATAGATTGAAGTAATAGCTCATCACCATAACGTGTTGTTGATTTCAACAAGTGTCATCCACAACTTTTGATGATGAACGAAAGAAATAAAAAAGCATACAAAAACTGCACTTTAAATTGTTAGCTTATGTGCAACAATTTAAAGTGCAGTACGATAATTACTGCTGATCCTTTACAACGATCACCTTATTTAAAAATGGATGCTCGAATTCCAATTGAATAGCATGGAGCTCATAGTCGTCACTTGCCGTTTCTCTTGCGCCATACATTGTATCTCCAATAATCGGATGACCGATATGTGCTAAATGTACGCGAATTTGATGTGTTCTTCCTGTTTCAAGAATTAGATGGACAACACAAGAGCTTTTATAGCGCGCTACAACTTCATAGTGTGTAACCGCATGCTGTCCAGTTTTTGAAACGACACGTCTTGTTGCATGATGTCGGTCTTTTCCGATTCCTTCAGAAATCGTGCCAGAAGTAGAGCGTAAATTCCCTTGCACTTCTGCAGCGTATGTTCGAATAATGGATTTTTCCTCAATCATACGATCAAAGATTGATTTTGCTAAAGGATGTTTTGCTACAAGTAACAAACCTTGTGTTCCTTTATCTAAACGATGGACATGCTCCGCATAAGTGCCACCTTGCTCTTTAATATGAGCCATAACATGATTCATACAAGTGTGAGTATCACGTGCATCATTTGGATGTGTCGACATACCTTTTGGTTTAGAAACGATCAAACAATGGTCATCCTCATAGACGACATCAATTGCACAAACAGGTGTCGGTTGATAATTGGATGCCGGAATAGGAAATGTAAATTTTATTGTTGTGCCTACTTGGAGTGGATCATTCCACTGAATAGGCTCTCCGTCCATTGTTGTGATAGCCTTCGCCATTCGTAATTCATGGACTAGCTTTTTACCGAGTCGCCAATGATTGCGTAATAGCTCCTCAACTGTCAAATTATTCGTATTTATTTCATAGTGAAACATAAATCTTCCTCCGTAGAAAAGACCGTATTCCAAAATGTAGAACACGGTCTCATAATTATTTTGCTGTTTTAGCAGCCTTCATTACATAAAAGCTTGCCCCTGCAATTAAAATAAATGCAGTTAGCGCTAAAAATGGGATTGTGATAAAACCTAACCAGTTAATATATTGACCAGTACATGAAACAAGACCACAAGATGGTGCGGTATCAGCTAAAAAACTTAGCTTTTGAATACCATAATGGTAAAGTGATATACTGCCTCCCATAATGGCAAAAACAGCGGTTGTTACAGCAATACGTGCATTTTTTTGAATAAAGGCAATCGTTGTCATAATGACAATTGGATACATGAAAATTCGTTGGTACCAACACATTTTACAAGGTTCATAATGACGAATTTCAGAAAAGTATAAGGAACCCAGTGTTGCAACGACAGAGACAATCCAAATAAATAATAAGCCATTTTCCACTTTTTTAGACATATAAATTCTCTCCTTAGTATAACCATGTACTTGTTCGATTATAGTTGTTCTAGTTTTATATGTAAATTAACTTACCCAAAATAAGGTATCATCACCAAAACGTGTGGTTGATTTCCGTTCCGACTGGGCGCTTTGTTGTTGCTGTCGCTTCGCTTTCGCGCAGATAAAACATTTGTCGCTGCCGCTTCGCTTTCGCACAGAGCAAAGCTTCCTGGGGGCGTCCGATGAGCCGCTTGGGCCAACACGATGTTGGTCACGAAGGCGTTATCACAGGATGTGATGCTCTTAGCCTTCGTTCCTCAATTTGCTAATCCCCAAGGAGTCGCCCAGTCTCCACTCCAATCAACCAACTCACATAGTATGTATCTTATGTATGAAAGCGAGTGGCCTGGAACGGAATCATCCTTATTTAAATAGCAACAACATTCACCAAAATTACCTTGACCTACTTTTTTTTCAACAGTATGAAAACGAAGGAACGATTCTTCGTTTTTTTATTTTGAAAAAATGTCACTACATAAATTCCTGAGCATACGCTATGTTATGAATAGTAGTGAAGGGAATGTGTAAAGTGCATAAGTATTCAAAAGGTTGGTTTGTGAAGCAACTTCGAGATCATGGTATTTTGGTGCATCCACAATATAAAAGTCATTTAGGCAGTTATAAAGAATCCGAACTGCGCAACTTATATTACCGATATGTTGAAACAGAAACATTAGATTCAGAACAAAAATAATCATTTCCGTTTGAATAACTCCTTTGTAGGAAAGAATTTAACTACAGAAAGGAGTTATTTTATGTGGAGTAAACCGTGGATTTTAACGCAAATATGGCAAGATGTGTTGTTTCTACATTGGCCAGTGTCACCTAAGGATTTAGAACAGTACATTCCGCAAGAGTTGCAGCTGGATCTCTATGAAAATAACGCTTGGCTTAGTGCTGTCCTTTTTAAAGTAAAAGGACAACGACTGAGATTTCTACCACCATTCCCAGGAGTAGGTACTCATTTGCAGCTTAATGTGCGGACATATGTTACATATAACGGCATGAAGGGTATCTATTTCTTTAACTTAGACGTTACGAATCGTTTTATTGTACAAATAGCTACAAAGGGCAGTTTATCATATCGCCATTCAAAAATATCTTTAAAACAAGCAGGGGACAATTTCTCTTTTACAAGTTTATATCAAGGTGCACTCGATGAAAGGTTGGAAATTTCATATCAACCGATTGCCAGTGAAACAAGTAGTTCTACATTTGATAAATGGTTAGTAGAACGTTATCATTCTTGGTCAAAATGGAAGAGTTCTCTAGTTCGCATTGATATAGATCATATACCATGGCAGCTACAACGAGTCCATATTAACATTGAAAGCAACACCCTAGCTCCATTTGTAAAGGAATCTATACAAGGTATTCAACCGATTGCTCATTATTCGAAGAGTAAACAGGCTAGAATTTATTCGCCAAAACTAGAAACCGGATTCAAAAATGCTTAGTGAATCTGGTTTGCTTTTGTTCATTGATTGAGAAGTAGTTTGACTTATTCTTCATACATCATTTTCTTTGTCATCCCACCATCAACAGTTAGATTAATGCCTGTGACGAAATTATTTGTTGGGCTAGTTAAATACAAACATGCCTGCGCAATGTCTTCAGGTACGCCTACACGCCCCGATAAATGCAGCTCGTGATCAATCATACGTTCATAATCACCTGTTTCAATCCAACCAGGTGAAATACAATTAATCGTAATATGATCTGGACCTAAAGAACGCGCTAAAGCATGTGTAAATGCAACGATACCGCCTTTTGTTGCTGCATAGGCTTCAGTATGGGGCTCAGACATCTCAGCACGTGTAGAGGCTATAGAAACGATTGAGCCACCATTGTCATTAGCTCGCATAACTTTTGCAGCCTCTCTCGAACACAAAAAGACACCCGATCAATTATGCTTCGGCATAATTGCGTCCGGAATCGGCTTTGTGCTTAGGCCTGCATGATGCAGGTCAGTTAGCCGTTATCGCATGGATGCGATGATTTTAGGCTAACATCCTTTATTGAGCTCCTTTCCGATTCTGTGACATCTGCCGGAGGCTTTAGGCCAACACGAAGTTGGTCACTCAGTCGTTGCCACAGGACGTGGCGTTCTTAGACTGAGTTCCTCTATTTCAGCGGGTGTTTGTACACCCGCTGAAAAGAGTTAGATTAGTTTGGATCATATCGTTCCATTCGTCTAATGTTACGTCATAAAAAGATTTATGTTGAAATTTACCCGCATTATTAATTAAAATATGAATAGTACCAAAATGATTAACAATTTTTTGCATTAAAGAAACGATGTCTTGTTCTTTCGTAACATCTGTTTGAACAAAAAGAACAGAATAACCTTGCTCAATTAAATCTTTTTCCAAAAGCTGACCTAATTCTTTATTTACATCGGCAATAACTACATTGGCACCATTTCTTGCATACGTAAGTACAATGCCATTGCCGATCCCTTGTGCACCGCCAGTTACGACGACTACTAAATCTTTAAACATAATAGCTTCCTCCAGTTTTTTTGCTTTTCATTATTTTAGGAAAAGTAGAGATGAGGGGGGCATAATGGGGTACAAAAAATCATATAATATTAATATGAGGCAAACCTTGCCTTCATAGTAAAATTAATGTTGACATTATGATATAAAGCACATATAATAAATATTGTCCTTGATATGGACTACATAAAAAAATAACATCATGTCTCAGTAGCTCAGCAGGATAGAGCAACGGCCTTCTAAGCCGTCGGTCGGGGGTTCGAATCCCTCCTGGGACGTCAAAAAAGCAGTCACAAACCATTGATACAATTGGATTTGTGAGAAACTAGGGATTCGGTCGGGGCTTCGGTCACTGATGTAGAATCCCTTTTTTATTACCCTGAAAATTACGTGTATATAGTACCGAAATTATCTTCCAATTCAATTGAATGGAGGATTTTTTTATGACCAAAAAGTCGGGATTATATGATGTAGACTTCACATTGACAACTAAGGAGCTTACCGCTTCTATCAAAGAAGAAAAGATTGTCACAGCTCGCTACAAGCCCTTTACAGAAGCGGTGAGAACTATTATCTGTCAAATGGAGGTTAGTGGTTATAGACCACGTACCATCAAGGATTATGATACAGTGCTGATGAACTTCTCAAAGAGTGCAGGGGTTACCTATTTGGAAGAAATCACTGTAGACACAGTTTACTCATGGCTTGATTGTATGCAGGTAGTGAATCAAACAAAGTTAACACGCCTAAAAGTTCTGAAATCGTTCCTAGGCAAGTGTTTCACCAATGGTTGGCTTAGCTTGAACTTTTGGCAAGCAATCAATGTGAAGGTAGATAAGAAGGTTAAAAAGGGAGCAAAGCCAAATGACATTGCAATCTTAGTGTCGTTAATTGATAAAAGTACATTCATTGGTCTGAGAGATGTAACTGCTATTTTAACGATGTACAAGACAGGGATTCGCATTAACACTCTAGGGCAGTTAAACGAGCGACATATTGATTGGGGAAACAAAACCCTTGTGCTAGAAGGAGCGATATTGAAAAATCATCAAGTGTTGAAGTTACCAATAGATGAACAATTAATGGATTTATATCGAGTGCTAATTCTATGTAATGACAAGCTTAGAGAACACTACGGAGTAAGTAATACCAACTTGTTTATATCCTCGAAGGCAACAACGTTGAACACGAAGTCAACCAACAATGCTATTTCTAAACAACTTACTAAGTATGCTAAGCGTTATGGACTTGAGAATATCAATGCACACGCTATCAGAAGGGCTTATGCGAAGAACTTACATGACAAGGGAGCGAGTGTTGCTTTAATCAGTAAGGCTCTTGGTCATTCAGATTTAGCTGTTACAACTCAGTACCTAGATTTGGATGTTGAGGAAGTTGCAAAGGATTTGAGAGAATATCTATAAATTTTAATGGCTGTCTATGTCATAGATTCAAAATTACTTGTGTCTTTGATGTAGGCAGTTTTTTTGTACCGAGTGTTGTCCTCAGCTTTGGTTTTGTGTCGTGAAAAAATAAAAAATAAATTTTTGAGAAATCGTTTGTTAAATTGAAAAAAATATATATAATGCATACTGAAGAGAGCTTTAGGCACTTACAGCAGAACATACATCTCGGCCTTGAGATAGTGCCTAGTATAGTCAAATAGGTTTTTGAAATCCTTTTGGAAGGGTTTATTTAAGTTTGCCTTTTATAAAACGTAATAGGCTTATTAAGAATGGACTTTTTAAGGATACGGCTATGCTATGGGTTGTCTGTTGTTTTGATAATTTGGTCTAAGAACGCAAGAAAGTAAACCAAACATTTCAAATGATAGACATTTTTAAACACTAGTTTAAGAGTGTCTTTTTATATTCTATAGCGATAATAACTGAATGGCTATTTGTGCAAAAATGGTTTCATTCAGTACCTCCAATTTCCATCTTCAACCTACATTTGAGTATCTTCATGATACCTTTATTACCCAGTTTAAAGAAAGAACTCTATAAAGAGAGAACAAGAAAGGAACAATCAAATTGACAACTAAATTTTTTGTAAAGGTACAGAATAGACTTATTACCGAAGATACAGAGTCTCACCTGTCTGTTAATGGTTTGTATCTGTATGTACTGATTAATTCACAACTGAATATTAACAAGACATTTTCTACGAATAGAGATGTTTTGATTCAACAGCTAGAGGGGATATACGGCTCTAAACGAAGTACCATCGTTGCAAAACTGAATGGTGCATTAGAAGAGATATTAGAAAAGTCACCTTTAATTGTTGATAACTTGGATTGGAAAAATAGTTCGAGCAAAGACTTATTAACTTTCCGTATGCCTGAGAATCGAGAAAATCATACGCAAGTACCTTATGAAGTGATAGCGTCAATTAATGATGTGGTTATGCTATATATCTACGTGTGTGTTGCTCGATGGGCAAATAAAGACAAAGGCTTCTTTAAATGTCCTTATGTTCGATGGGCAAAGTTACTTCAATGTTCTGAGCGTACAGCTAAGAGCAAGATTAAAGAAGCTGTATCTCAAAAAGTCATATTTGTTAATCGTGGAAACTACATTGAGGGTGTTTCGAAGCAACAAGATATTAATGAATATCATATTCGATCAATTGCTCAAAAGGATAAGACGATTGCTTCTATTGGTTATGAACGTGCAGAGAATAGCAAGAATATCGAAGGCATAATGGGTTATGATACAACGCCATTAGCTGAGAGAAAAGGTTTCTTAGAATATGCTGCTCATGTTGAAATTGCAATCAGAGCCTTTGAAAACATGGATAAATCATTTTATCCAAGTGATGAGCATTATCATACGCTTGCTATTGCTCAAAGAAGAAATAAAACACACCTACTAGCACCTGAAGAACAAAAGCTATTAGAAGTGGCACTGCGAAGAATTAAGATTCTTTCGACTAACGAGAAGCTAAAAGCCATTGTTCAAGAGAAAGTTGAACGGGCAAAATACAAGGTTAGTCAACTCAGTAAAACTGATATTTTATTCGTAACATTTCAAGACAAAACAAAAAAGAAATCGCCTAAGAATCACTCTAATATGAACTCTTTTGAAAAAACAGTATTAGAAGATGATGACCCATTTGGTGAAGATTAAAGGAGTTAATTAAAATGACAATAAATACAATTCAAAATGAAGTAACGGTAAATGTTACTGAAAAGAAAAAGCGAAATAAAAGAAACTATATGGTAGAAGAAGAGGATGTCCTAAAAGTATATCCGAACGCTGTTGATGCAGTTCCGTTTATCTTTGATGCGGAAGACAGAGCTTTACTAGAGGAATATACTATCTGTCGAAACAAAAACGGTTACGCAATTGCCAATGAAAAAACTCTGGGTAGAAAAGTATACCTTCATCGAGTGGTGATGAAGATGTTAGATAAACCTTCTACAGATTTTATAGACCACATTGATGGAGATAAGAATAACAATAGAAAATCAAATCTTCGTATATGTCATGGAGAGGATGCCACTAACCAAAGTAATGTACATTTTATTTTTCCGAATGGAGAAAGAGTGAAACGTTATCGTACTCCAAATGACACATTTATATTAGCTTACACTGATGGTATTATGCCATATGTGGAATTTGATTATTACAATTACTCGGACTTAATAGTGCATTATAAGTCACTTTATGAAGATGGTTTTGAACAAGCTACAAAGTCAAAATTATTGGAAAGTAAACTTGAATGTCTTAAGCGGATTGAGACTTCTAAATCAAAAAAAGAAGTGAAAAAATTGAAAGGCGAATTAAATGAACTTGATGCTCTGATAGAAAAAGTGAAATTAGCATATGAATATGCAAGACTTTTAAAAGCAAAAGATTGTATGCCCAGTGGATTATTCTTTGAAAATAAAAGAATGCGACTAAAAGGTGAAATAGATAAAACTCCAAAGGAAATTGTTGAATCGGGAGTTGCTCCCACTGTGATTTACTTTGGAAACTATTATGATAAGCCAATAGCGGGAGACCATTCACTTAAACCAAATGGAGAAAATATATATTAGTTTGAAAAGAAGCGCATCACTACTGTGTGGTGTGCTTTTTCTGTACGCAACTTCTCAGACAGCGCTCAGACGACTCGAGTATCAGTTAGACATATATTTGGTTACATGGATTGCTCTCAGCTTGTTTATCAGTGCCAATACATCTTCCTCAAATGAGCTAATAGAGTGTTTGCTACAAGCCCTATGAACAACGATGGCAACCGTAGCGTTTCTTATAAGCTTTAACGATTAACGAGCCTGTGAGGGTTGATAGTAGAGCTGATGAATCATTGACACATGTTGTCTGATTGGAGCAACAGAGCCATGTATGAAGCTATAGGAGTGATTGAGGAAGCATAACAAAAGGACTTGTATACATGAAAATTAAATCATAAATACAAGTCCTATTCTTATTTGTTGGATAAGTAACTGCAATGCTCTATTTTAAAACTGTCTCGGCTGGGGTAAATGCTTCCCATTGATTATATTTAGTTGTTATTGATGAAATAAACCAATACTCTTTAAATGGTTCTAGATTCTTTTCTACGGTTATAATCTTTTGCCCACTACCAAAATTTGCATATGATGTTTCTAAATCGTATTTAACGGTATACCGCATTTTGGATTCGCTAAGCTTTTCTACTTTGGTAAGACGAAAGTTACTAACCCACGGGCTTGACTGACCTGTCACCCAGTGAGCTTGCTCAAATTTTCCCCATGATTGTTTTTGAAGCGAAGGGGACAACATCGCATATTGAACAGCACCACTTCGATTATTTACGCCTAATATCCACAAATCTACGGCTTGTTTTGGTTCTTGTACATGCAAACCAGCCATAAAAGACATTAACTGTATTTCCATATATCTAATCACCTTTCGAACATATTTTTCTAATTAAGATATGTTTCGAATGACCTTATAGTGATTTCTTTTGTGATGGATAAACAAGGTCATCTCTCACTATTAAGGTGGAAGGGGTATCATTCTGTTGCTTTCCTATGTGTATCAGTAGCAAGAATGAATGACCGTTACCACAGGCGAGACGATAAGGGCTAAACAGATTCAACTACAACAATCGTAGCAAACCTTAGAAGCTTGTAACGAGCCTGTGAGGGTAGATAGTGGAGCAGAGGAATCATTGATACAGGGTTGAGATTGGTGCTACAGAGCCTTGAATGGAGCTACAGGAGCTAATGTGAGAGTATAACAAAAGGACTTGAATATATGAGGAATAATCATAAACACAAGTCCTATCTTGATGGGCTATTGACTAGGTTGGGGATATTTGAAAATAGCCAGTAGCTTTTATACTATGTATTAATAAACATAAGGAAGGGGTTTTTATTATTTGTATTTAGGATTTAATATAAGTCGTTCAATTAATACAGTAATACCAACAAACGTTATTGCTATAGTAAACGTATAAACAAATAAATAAAAACTGTTAAGGTTATCTATCATAATAGTACCAACAATAACTGAACCTAGAGAACACATTGTAGGCAATTCAGCTATAAATACAAACTTAAACGCATCGAATATTTTCGGAAGGGGTCTACTATGTCTTGGTTTATAGTAACCAATATTGATTACATTCCAGTTAACAAAAAGGATTAATGAAAATAGTGTGATGAATTTATAAATATCGTTACTATTTAATACAGGGTAACTGAATATACTAAAAAGTCCAAAGAGGACTGTCACTATCCAAAGTGTAGGCATTATCCACTTTTTTTCGATTTGAATATAATCACTATTTTTATCCCTTTTTTCAGAAAATTGACCTTCTAAATTACCCATTTCTTTTGGTTTATCTATTTTTTTAATAATCCATATTATAAAAATGATTAATACAATAATACCATGGAATATACTATAGATAATATTAATAA
>NZ_JBLLLQ010000038.1:0-38030 GCF_047737915.1 Lysinibacillus sp. NPDC056185 | reverse complement strand
CGAAGGCGTTATCACAGGACGTGATGGTTTTAGCCTTCGTTCCTCTATTGCTGATCCCCAAGGAGTCGCCCAGCCTCCACTCCAATCAACTTATAACATGATATAGTTTTAACAATTATCAGTCCTATCTATTAGAGATGAGTCGATAAAAGGAATCTTTTATTGATATTTTGCTTGTTTATCCATTTTTAAAAATAGTTTACCTTCAGCTAAACGAAAAAGCTGTTCTCAACGTTACTAACGTGAGAACAGCTTTAAATGGGTTAAAATAGGTTATCGAATACTCATTTTAAATTCCAAGAACAGCTCATTGTATTTGCCTAAGTAATCAGGACCAAGGTTTTTATAAACTTCTAATGTTTTACGTTGTTCTTCAGAAGGATAGAAGCGTTTATCAGATACAACTTCTTTATCCATTAACTTCATCGCTGCAATATTAGGGGTAGAATAGCCAACATAATCGGCGTTTTTAGCACCCGATTCAGCTTTCAGCATAAAGTTAATGAAAGCATGTGCACCATCAATATTTTTTGACGTTTTTGGGATAACCATATTGTCAAACCATAAGTTTGAGCCTTCTTCTGGTACAGCGAAGTCTAAATCTTCATTTTCTGATAACATATCTGCTGCTTGACCAGACCAAGTGAGTGCCACAGTAGCTTCATTATTAACCATCAGCGGTGTAATTTCATCCCCGATAATGGCTTTAACATTTGGCGCCAATGTGATTAGTTTATCAGTAGCTTTACGTAGTTCCTGGTCATCTAAAGAGTTGAGAGAGTAGCCAAGACTGTTTAAGCCCATACCAATCACCTCACGTGCACCGTCTACTAAAAAGACTTTACGCTTTAATGAAGGATCCCATAAGTCCTCCCAAGATGAGAAGTCAAGATTTCCAACGAGCTTTGGATTATAGACAATGCCGACTGTCCCCCAGAAATATGGAACAGAATATTTATTGTCGTCATCAAATGGTAAATCTAAAAAATAAGGATCAATATTTTTAAAATTAGGGATTTTCGTTTTATCTAAAGGAATAAGTAAGTTTTCTTCCTTCATTTTTTCAATCATATATTCGGAAGGTACTGCGATATCGTAAGCTGTACCACCTTGTTGAATTTTTGTCATCATTGCTTCATTTGAATCGAACGTTTCATAAATGACGTGAATGCCTGTTTCTTTTTCAAATTGCTTCAGCAAATCCGGGTCTATATATTCTCCCCAGTTAAAGATCGTTAACGTATCTTTACCACTTTTACCACCACCGGCACTTAGGGCGTCAGCAGCATAGAACAAAAGGGAGGAAACGACAAGGATTGCGACTGTTGCTTGAATTAATTGCTTCATTGAGTTCCCCCCGTTCTTTTACTAGCGCGGCTTGTAATGAAGTAATAGCCAACTACGACGATAACCGTTACAAAGAATACTAAACCAGAAATAGCGTTAACCGTTAAGGAAATACCGGCACGTGCCATTGAGTAAATTTCAACAGATAAAGTACTAAAGCCGTTACCTGTCACGAAAAACGTTACCGCAAAATCATCTAGAGAATATGTTAAGGCAAGGAAGAACCCTGCAAAAATACCAGGTTGAATATACGGTAAAATAACACGCATCATGACATCTTTTTTCGTTGCTCCTAAATCTAATGCAGCATCGATTAATGATTTATTCATTTCTAATAGTTTCGGTAAAACCATTAGTACAACAATTGGGACACTGAACGCTACATGTGCTATTAACACAGAAGTAAATCCTAATTTAATACCAATCATTGTGAATAAAATTAAGAAGCTTGCACCAATAATGACATCCGGGCTCACAATTAACACATTGTTTAAAGAAAGTAGTGTATTGCGCATTTTTGCATCTTTAACAGTGACAATGCCAATTGCTCCTAGTGTCCCAATGATTGTAGAAATCAATGCAGAGAGTAATGCCACGATCACTGTATTAATTAGAATTACGAGTAGACGTGAATCCTCAAATACGGCTTTATAATGTTCTAACGTAAAGGACTCAAAATTATTCATTGATCCGCCACTATTGAACGAATAGAAGATTAAATAGAAGATAGGTGCATACAAAACGATAAAAACAATCGCTAAATACACTCTTGCTGTAGCAGATAGTTTTTTCATCGTACGCGACCTCCTTTATCCTTTTTCTGTCCTGTAATTAACATAACGATGACCATGAATAAAATTAAGAAAACAGCAATTGTTGAACCCATTCCCCAGTTTTGGGTTACAAGGAATTGTTGTTCAATAGCTGTACCCAGTGTAATAACACGATTTCCTGCAATTAAACGAGTGATCATGAAGAGTGATAATGCAGGAATAAATACAACTTGAATACCTGATTTAACACCGTCCATTGTTAAAGGCAATATAACGCGACGGAATGTAGTAAAGGCAGATGCCCCCAAATCACGTGCGGCATAAACAAGAGCCGGATTTAAACGATCCAATGAGTTGAAAATCGGTAAAATCATAAATGGAATAAAAATATAAACGGATACGAACACAAAGCTAATGTCAGTGAATAGCATTTGCTTCGGATCAAAACCAAATACTTCGATAAATGCATTTAATGGACCGTACAAGCCGAAAATCCCGATAAAGGCATATGTTTTTAATAAAAGATTAATCCAAGAAGGAATAATAATTAGTAAAAGCCAAAGCTGTTTATGTTTCGTCTTCGTTAAAAAATAGGCTGTTGGATACGAAACAAGTAACGTAAAGAACGTAATTAAAAACGCATACCAGAATGAACTTAATGTCATTTTTAAATAGACAGAAGTAAAGAATGCTTTATAGTTATCGAGCGTGAAATTGCCATGTATATCTAGTAGGGAATAGTAAACAACGAGTGCAATCGGCGCGATAACGAAAAACGCAATCCATAAAACATATGGAAATAAGGCTGATTTCGAAGTCTTAGTTTGCATCTTCGTCGTCTCCATACGCCTCTAAACGTTTGTCGAATTCTTCTTCTGTTTCATTTAAGCGCATTACATGAATTGCTTCTGGATCAAAGTCTAAACCAATTTCTGTCCCTACCTCAGCTTTTTTCAATGAATGCACGAGCCATTCATTGCCATCTTTGTCGTACGTAGATAATTCATAATGCACCCCACGGAACAATTGAGTATCAACTTTAACGATAAGCTTGCCTTTATCGATTGTTGTCATTTCTAAATCCTCAGGGCGAATGACAATATCGATTTTTTCGTTTGGCTTCATACCTTGGTCAACACATTCAAAAACTTTACCAGCAAATTCTACTTTGAAATCTTCAATCATCACGCCAGGAACAATATTTGATTCACCAATAAAATCAGCAACGAAGCGGTTAATTGGCTCATCATAAATATCTACCGGTGTACCAGATTGTTGAATTTCACCTTCACTTAAGACAAAGATTTCATCACTCATGGCAAGTGCTTCTTCTTGATCGTGTGTGACAAAGACAAATGTTTTCCCAAGGCGTTGTTGTAACTCACGTAACTCATATTGCATTTCTGTACGTAGCTTTAAATCTAAAGCTGAAAGAGGTTCATCGAGTAAAATTACTTCAGGATCGTTCACAATCGCACGAGCAATTGCAACACGTTGACGTTGGCCACCAGACATTTCAGAAATTTCACGATTGCCATAGCCTGCTAAGTTAACGAATTTTAATGCTTCAACAACACGGTTTTTAATTTCACTTTCAGGAAGCTTTTTTATACGAAGCCCAAATGCGACGTTTTCAAAGACGTTTAAATGAGGAAACAAAGCATAATCTTGAAAAACAGTATTTACTTGGCGTTCATTTGCTGGCACTGAGTTGATTTTTTTATTATGAAAATAGATATTTCCTGTTGTCGGTTCTGTGAATCCAGCGATCATACGTAAAATAGTTGTTTTACCACAACCGGACGGACCTAGTAGTGTATAGAATTTGCCCTTTTCTAGCTCCAGGTTAATGTTTTTTAAGACGACCGTGCCGTCATTATAGGACTTTGAAACGTTTTCAAAGCGGATAATCGAATTCGTTGTCATAGATGCGCCTCCTTAAGCTATAAATATGAATCCGTTGCGACAAGTAAAATTTTTGTTTCATCAGCATGTGCATTAAAAATTTGATGATGATCTGTCGCTTCAAAATAGAGAGCATTGCCTTCACTCGCTATGTACTGTTCATCTCCTAAAACGAGACGAATACGCCCTTCGACAACATAAATAAATGTTTCTGAAAGGGAGGGTTCAAACTGCTTAAATTCACCATCAGCAGCAAGTGTTAAGAAAATGGGCTCCATTTCTTTTTCATTTGATGTAGGAATCAGCCACTGAATTTCATATTTCTTTTCTTCATCTGTATAAGTGGATTGATCTTCCTCTGTATATACAACCTTTTGTTCAGGTGCTCCATCATCGAAAAATTCCTTAGGTGTTGACCCTAAAACCTCTAATAGTGAAAATAGTGTTTCAATGGAAGGTGAATTTAGATCACGTTCTAATTGTGAAATATACCCTTTACTTAAATCTGTACGTTCTCCAAGCTCCTCTTGGGTAAGACCTTTTTTTAAACGAAGCGCTTTGATTTTTGCTCCTATTTGCATCTTTTCCCTCCTAGAAGAAGTTTAGCAATCATAAACTTTTGAAATACGAAGTTTACTTTAACGAAACTTTTAGTTTACTAAAACCATTACAATTATACATAATAATAAAGAATTTGCAATCGTTTTTAATGAAAAAAAAGTAGATGAAATTTTTAGAAATTATACATAAATACCGCATAGAAAAATTTCGTTTAAATAAGAATAAAATTGTTAAAAATAGCTAATGAATAGGCTGTAGCAGTTATTCCATTTAGGGATTTGACGGAAATTTGTCAGATAATTTAATGTGAGCACTTTTGTGAAGTTTACTTGTTTGAAAAACTACGATTACTCTGTTATCGTAGAAGACGAGTTCGCTGGTGCGAATGGAATATATACACTACATATTTAATCGGAGGGATTTATAATGGCAGAACGCATGGTAGGTAAACAAGCACCTGACTTTACAATGGAAGCAGTACTTCCAGACAAATCATTTGGTAAAGTATCATTAGAAGACATTAAAGCACAAGACAAATGGACAGTTCTTTTCTTCTATCCAATGGACTTCACTTTCGTATGTCCAACAGAAATCACTGCAATGAGCGATCGTTACGATGAGTTCGAAGACTTAGATGCAGAAGTAATCGGTGTTTCTACTGATACAATCCACACTCACTTAGCTTGGATTAACACTGACCGCACTAAAAATGGTCTTGGTGAGTTAAAATACCCATTAGCAGCAGATACAAATCACCAAATTTCACAAGAATATGGTGTATTAATTGAAGAAGAAGGTATCGCACTACGCGGCTTATTCATCATCAACCCAGAAGGTGAATTAAAATACCAAACAGTATTCGATAACAACATCGGCCGTGATGTAGACGAAACTTTACGTGTACTTCAAGCTTTACAAACTGGTGGTCTTTGCCCAGCAAACTGGCGCCCAGGTCAAGCAACTCTATAATTTAGAGTTTTAGATCATTCAACAAATAAAGAGTCCCCACAGTAAGTTTGTGGGGATTTTTTTAAACTTGATAGAGAAAAAAGTTCATCACCAAAAATTGGGGATGACTTTTGTTAAAACGTTGGAGTGGGGGCTAGGCGACTCATTGGGGGATTAGCAATAGAGGAACGAAGGCTAAAACCATCACGTCCTGTGATAACGCCTTCGTGACCAGTATCGTGCTGGTCCGAGACCCTGCAGCGAAGCGACAGCAACAAATGTTTTATCTGCGCGAAAGCGAAGCGTCAGCAGCAATTGTTTTCTGTAGCGGCAGCAAAGCGTCAGCGGCAATTGTTTTCTGTAGCGAAAGCAAAGCGGCAGCTACAAAGCGCCTAGCTGGAGTGGAATCAACCACACGTTTTGATAATGATCCTAGAAAAAGGAAAAAGGAGAATGTTTTATGAAACTTCGTGAACAAATGCCTGAACTTGTAGGCGCAACGACTTGGTTAAATGGTGAAGTAACAAAAGCGGATTTAGTAGGCGAAAAGCCAACATTAATCCACTTCTGGTCAGTTAGTTGCCATCTATGTAAAGAGGCAATGCCGGATGTGAACAATTTCCGTGATCAATACAAAGATGAGTTAAACGTTATCGCAGTGCATATGCCACGTTCTGAGGAAGATACAAATTTAGAAACAATCAAATCGGTAGCAGCAGAGCATGACATTGTGCAACCAATCTTTGTAGATAGCGAATTAAAGCTAACAGATGCATTTGAAAATCAATACGTACCTGCGTATTTTGTTTTCGATAAAGATGGTCAGCTTCGTCATATGCAAGCTGGTGGTAGCGGTATGAAAATGCTAGAAAAACGTGTGAATCGCGTTTTAGATGAAATGCGCAACGCATAAAATAGTAGAAAACGAGGCGGGGATATTTTACTCCTCGTCTTTTTTTATGGAAAACACAATGTTAGTGTCCACTACGGGATTATTATGAAGCTCACTATATGTGACGTACCTTGAGCGATCAATGAGTCAAGCTGATTGAAAAAAAGCAAGCTGATGGAGAAGTGACCAGAGCGAAAAAGGGGTTGGCCGGATTACTTCCTCGGCAGCCTGAGTAGTTTTATGGCAAACCTGATCACTTCCTCGGTCAACCCGAGCAGTTTCGCCTCCCACTCGATCAAATCCTAACGACAACCGAACAAGAAAGCCACTAGGCAGAACGATCCTGTCCAAGGATTGTCTTTTATTGACGAATAGTCTCTTGTTTTGACGATACATATAGCAGAGAATACGTTACAATAATGGTATAGTAGTTTTCGGAGGGATTATTAATGATGAAAAAAGAGTTTGCTGTCATTGGACTGGGTCGTTTTGGAGGAAGTATTGTTCGAGAACTAATGAGTCAAGGCGCACAAGTTATGGCGATAGATCATTCCTCAGAGCGGGTGGACGAGTTTGCTTCGATTGCCACGCAGGCCGTTATCGCAGATTCGACGGATGAATCGGTATTAATTTCATTAGGTATTCGTAATTTTGAGCATGTTATCGTAGCGATTGGTGAAAATATTCAGGCTAGTATTTTGTCGACTATTATTTTAAAAGAAATTGGTGTTCAGCAGATTACTGTAAAGGCTCAGAATGATTACCATGAAAAAGTTCTGCGTAAAATTGGCGCAGATTTTGTCGTGCATCCTGAGCGTGATATGGGGATACGTATTGCCAATAATATGTTGTCTAATACAGTGCTCGATTATTTAGAGCTTTCAGATGAACATTCAATTATGGAGCTTAAGGCCAATGATGCGATTGCAGGTTACTCTATTATGGATCTAGATATTCGTGCAAAGTACGGGATTAATATTGTAGGTCTTAAG
The DNA here is from genome assembly GCF_047737915.1 of Lysinibacillus sp. NPDC056185. Classification (NCBI taxonomy): domain Bacteria; kingdom Bacillati; phylum Bacillota; class Bacilli; order Caryophanales; family Bacillaceae; genus Lysinibacillus; species Lysinibacillus sp. NPDC056185. Next base: position 30,612 of record NZ_JBLLLQ010000038.1, on the reverse strand, counting down.
CGTGGTCCAGATATCATCGTATCTCCACAGGCGAGTGATAAAATTTTGCTGGGAGATATAATGCTTGTCATTGGGGCGGATGTAGATATTAACCGCTTTGTCAAAAAGGCATTGAATGGGTAATGAAAATGAATAAACGAAGATGGAAACTAGTTATATTTGCTGCAATTATTCTTATTGTCGCCTTTACATTACAATCTCGCGACAAAAATGAGGAAGAGGCTATTTCTCGCATTTTAGATCATACAGCAGAAATTGATGCAATCGAGCTATTTAAAGGAGAGCAATCTTTATTTCGAGCAACAGGTCAAGATGCAACAGCTAATATTGAAAACTATCCGCTAAGCCATGTTAAGAAACTAAGCAAAAAAGAACGAGCTATATTTGAAGAAAAACCACTTTATCATATTGTCTACGAAATTAAAGGAGAGCCTTTATATGAGGTAGATATTTTAAAGGTCGCGATTAGCTCTGAGCTAACTGAAGAATTACAGCAGATGGTTTTTAATGTTGGGGATCAGCAATATTTGATATATTGGGCAAAAGAGAAAAAAGCACTTGAACAATCAACAAATACGCAACGTTTGCTTGAACAATATGTTAAATAAAAAGGAGTAGTGAAAACAGCAACTAGCTGTCATCACTACCCTTTCTTGTAGTTAAGGAAAATATAGACCCTTTGCCTGTAGATAACTTAGAACATAGTAGGTGTCTAGGCTAACCGCTACAACCTCTAGGTCGCTTCGATCCCTCGGGCAAAAGTGGATTAGCGTTTACTTTTGCCCCGAGGGGCTCTCCGGCGCTTGTCGGATGTAAACGAGCGCTTTAGTGAATTGTTATTAGGACACAATAGTATTTTTTCCTTGAAGTGCACGCTCTTGCATTTCTACATCAAACTCTTTTTCAGATTTCGATACGACTACACAAGCTACACCGTTACCAATTAAATTTGTTACGGCACGTGCCTCAGACATGAAGCGGTCAACACCAATTAATAGCGCAATTCCTTCAACTGGAATCATTGGGAAAGCAGCAAGTGTTGCTGCTAATGTGATAAAACCAGAACCTGTTACACCAGCGGCTCCTTTAGATGTAATCATTAAAATTCCAAGAAGTGTAATGATTTGAATCCACGTCAAATCCATTCCGTATGCTTGTGCAATAAATAATGCAGCCATTGATAGGTAGATGGACGTTCCATCAAGATTGAAGGAATAACCGGTTGGTACTACTAATCCAACAACTTGTTTAGAGCAACCAAAGTTTTCTAATTTACGCATCATAGATGGCAAGGCAGATTCAGATGATGAAGTACCAATTACTAAGAAAATCTCCTCTTTTATATAAGCGATAAATTTAAAAATGTTGAAGCCGAAAAATTTTGCGATCGTTCCTAAAACAAAAACTACGAATAAGAACATTGTAATGTATACTGCGGCCATTAATAGACCTAAGTTGCCTAACGATTTCAAGCCAAAATTACCAATCGTAAAGGCCATTGCACCAAAAGCACCTATTGGAGATATTTTCATCACCATACTTACGATTTTGAAGAAAATTTCTGCCACTTGTTCAAAAAATGTGATGACAGGTTTTGCAGGTGCTCCAATAGAAGCAGCAGCTAAGCCGAACAATATTGCAGAGAATAACACAGGAAGTAATTGTCCTGTTGCAAGTGCACCTACAACGTTTTCAGGAATAATGCTAGAGATGAAAGCACCTAAGCCTTGCTCAGACTCTGCTGCAGCAGTTGTATATTTTGAGATATCGGCTTCGGAAGCACCTGATGTATCTAAACCTGTACCAGGGCTAACAATTAATGCAACAGCAATACCGATTGCTAAGGCAATGGTAGAGACAATTTCGAAATACAGTAACGCCTTTCCTCCGATCTTTCCAACTTTTTTCATATCCCCCATACTACCGATTCCGATTACAACTGTTAAGAAGATAATAGGGGCGATTAACATTTTAATTAGCTTAATGAATAAGTCAGCCAGGATTTTAAGGCTTGCACCAAACTCAGGGAAGATAGCCCCAACAATCACCCCTAGAATAATCGCAACTATAACCTGAACAGTCAGATTTTTCAGTAATTTCACTTTATGCTACCTCTTTTCTAAATTTTCTCTTTGATATCGTTTTCACTAGAATTATCATAGCGAATCTTTTTAGAAAAAAGAGATTTAGAAAATAAGAAACATATCGTTCATTAAGTACATTCATCCATATTTTAAATAAAACGTAGTGTTTTCAATAACTCAAGCTGTTATGATACTCTGCAAATAATTTACTATTGTTATAATACAAAAATAATTAATGAAAGAAAATTTAGTTTTATGTCAATTTTTTGTAATATTGTTCATTAAGTTCATGACTTTCTCCTACTTATGTCAACTAAAAGTGTTGTCAAAAGATTTTTTTGAAGATAATCTTAAAAGCATATCATTGATAGAAGTTACATTCTGAGCATGAGTAAAATCGTCCCATTAAACTTCTTTAATAGAGAAATGCAGAGATTTGGAAAGGAAGGAATATTAAATGATAAAAATGCCTGTAAACGGCAAAATCCTGCTAGTGACATTTTTAATCATTGCATTCTCCTTTTTACTTGGTGGCATTTTTGTACTTGGAAACCTCTTAACTGAGCAAGAAAAGGAGTTTGGTCAGCGTGCTATGCTCGTAGGGCGGACTGTATCAAATGTGCCAGAAATCAGTATGCATTTGAAAAATGACAATATTAAAGAAGCGGCGAAAAATGTCAATAAAATTGTAGATGGAATTCGTGTAGTTAATAAAGCAGAGTATATTGTTGTAATGAATATGGACCGTATTAAACTATCTCACCCAGTCAGTAAAGAAATAGGGAAGCATAGTGAATCACAGGATTTAAATGCTTCCTTTAGTGAGCATTATTATATATCGAAGGCGCAAGGGGAAGCGGGTGTAATGATTCGAGCTTTTGTCCCTATTATTGATGACAAAAAAGAACAAGTAGGCATTGTCGTTGTAGGATATTCACTGCCAACTTTTATAGAAATGTTGAAAAATTATGAGCATGAAATTTTTATAACTATTCTTATATCGCTTGTTTTTAGTATTTGGGGGGCATATACACTTGGCCGACATATTAAAAAGCAAATGTTTGGGCTTGAGCCTCATGAGATTGCCAAGATGTATGTGGAACGAACAGAAACGTTCAATGCTATGCATGAAGGCATTATAGCGGTCGATAAAGGAATGAATATTACAATTTTTAATGAAAAAGCAGCTGATATATTAGGAGTTACTAGAAAGATAGAGGATTGTATCGGGGAAAAGATTTATGATGTTTTGCCTGACACACGATTGCCTGAAATTGTTGAAACGGCAACGCCAGTATACGATCAAGAGCTCTACATCAATCATCATAGTATTTTGAGTAATCGTGTCCCGATTATTGTAAATGGTGAGTTAGTGGGAGCAGTTGCTATGTTTAAAGATTTAACAGCCGTGAAAAAGCTTGCGGAAGAGGTAACAGGTGTTAAAGCTTTTGTGCAAGCACTGCGTGTACAAACACATGAGCATAAAAATAAGCTTCATACTATTGCAGGACTTCTACAATTGGGACATACAAAGCAAGCACTTGAATACGTTACAGCTACTACTGAAAATGAAGCTTCTTTAACGAAGTTTTTGAATGAACGCTTTCATAATGAAAATATTTCAGGATTATTACTTAGTAAAGTTAGTTATGGCAAGGAATTAGGTATACAAGTAGAAATCGATCGAAAAAGTCATTTTAAAAGCTTTCCCCCACTATTAGATCACCACGATTTTGTCGTCTTGTTAGGGAATTTAATTGAAAATGCCTTTGAAGCGCTAAATGTTCTTTCGAAGGATGATAAATATGTAGCGATTTCTGTAGATGAGCATGACGGTGTGCTAGCAATTGCTGTTTCTGATAATGGAATTGGGATGTCTGAAGAGGTGCAAGTTCGTATGTTTGAAAATGGATTTTCTACAAAGGCAAGTGAGAATCGCGGTATCGGCTTGCATTTAATACATGAAATCGTAAGAAAAGGTAATGGCGATATTGAAGTAGTGAGTGAATTTAAGAAAGGGACAAGTTTCTTAATCTTATTTGAGTTAGGGGAAGAGTAGATGGATGTAATAAATGTGTTATTAATTGAAGATGATCCAATGGTACGAGAAGTGAACAGGCAATTTATTGAGCAAATCACAGGATTTTCATTGATAGGCTATGCTGGTAATGGGATAGAAGGGATAGAGAAGATTAAACAATTAAACCCTGACCTTGTCTTTATGGATATTTTTATGCCAGAGCAGGATGGTATTATTACGCTAGGAAAAATTCGTGAAGAACATATTCCAGTTGATGTTATTGCCGTAACTGCTGCGAATGATATGCCTACTGTGCAGAGAATATTACACCTAGGTGTCTATGATTATATTATGAAACCTTTTACGTTTGAACGAATTGAACAGACTTTAAAGAATTATCAAGCTTATAGAAAGAAAATAAGTGGTATGCAAGATCTAACACAGCATGATGTAGATCATCTAATGCAACAACGTATCCCTGAGCAAATAGTTGTTCCTCCAATCACTGAGACGATAATAATTAACGAGCTACCAAAGGGTTTTAACCGAGCAACATTAGACAAGGTACTTGCCTTTATTCAAGAGAGTAACGAAGCCGTATCAGCAGAAGAAGTGTCCACGTATATTGGAACGGCTCGTGTAACGGCGCGACGATACTTGGATTTTTTAGAAAAACAAAATTTATTAAAGGTGGATATACAATATGGAAGTGTGGGACGTCCTATCCATCGATATTATATTTAATCCGAATGAGTGTCTTATAGAACTGTTTAATACATCTTTTATAGGGAAACCATAGAAATTAAGGGGATATTCGAAGCATCATTCGCTTTCTCACCAATATGGATTAGATTTTGGGAAGAAGAAGGGGTTTAGGAAAATTTGTTTATTACATTATGCAGCAAATAGACTCAATAGCTGAATAAAATATGCTTTATCCGGAGAGGCAAACTTACTTTAACGATACATATAGCAGAGAATCCGTTACAATAATGGTATGTTATTCTTCGGAGGATTTTTTATGGAAATTAAAGATATACTTGATTTTAGAAAGCTAATGGGGAGTAGGTTTAATACACATGTTCAACGTTCGAAAAGAGTCGCTATTTAAATTTTTGAAAATTCTATTTCCAATAGCGCTTTTAGCAATAGCAATTTATGAAATTCTACAAACGATAAGTGGGATAGATGTTCATTTACTTCGGAAAGAAGTGAATGAACTGCAGATATGGGAGCTCTTATTTATTCTTTTTATCACCTTCTGTGCCATTACACCGATGATTTTTTATGATGTAATTTTAGTGAAAATATTAGGAATCAAAATAAACAATCGTCTTTTGCTGAATCATTCATTTATTGTGAACACCTTCTCCAATCTTATAGGCTTTGGTGGTTTAGTTGGTGTTTTTCTGCGTAACTATTTCTATTCGAAATATAAAGAGGATAAGGAAGACTTGTTAAAAAGCATTGCCTCCGTAACACTCTTTTATTTAACAGGGATTTCGCTGTTAGCTTGGATTATGTATATATTCTTTTGGGACTTCCCATTGCTAAAAGAAGTACGATGGTTAAAGATAGCAGTTATTCTTGTCAGCTTATATGTTCCGATTTTTATTGCTATGCTTTTCATTCGCAATAAAAAAGCAGGTTCTATAAAGCCGAAGATCTCTCTTCAATTGATAGGGACTTCCGTAACTGAATGGGTTGCAGTCTTTTTAGTTATCTGGATATTAACTTTTATATTGAAGATCCCAATAGAATTCTCCAATTTAATCCCCATATTTTTAATTGCTTCCTGTGCGGGTATTGTTAGTATGATCCCTGGCGGAGTGGGCTCTTTTGACCTTGTTTTTTTATGGGGGACTCAAAGTTTAGGAATCGCTGATGAAAAAGTGCTTTTTCTATTAATTTTGTACCGGGTTGGCTACTTTGTGCTTCCGTTTTTAGTTTCTTCTCTTTTGTTTGTAAAAGAATATTGGGAACGTTGGAATCAATCATGGGAAGACTTGCCAAATGTCGTTTTTCAGAAACTTAGCCACATGCTATTAACGATAATGGTATTTCTCTCCGGCATTGTATTATTGCTATCGGCTTCAGTGCCAGGGATTTTAAGTCGACTAAAAATAGCTCAGGAATTTTTATCTTCGCCGATTATGCATGTCTCTCATCAAATGACTGTTGCAGCTGGCTTTATTCTCTTAGGTCTATGTAGAGGGATTAAATATAAAGTAAAAAGGGCATATCAGCTTTGCCTCATTGTGCTAAGTAGTTCTGCACTATTTTCAATTTTTAAAGGCTTGGACTATGAAGAAGCTATTTTTCTACTGATTGTCGCAGGGCTGTTAATTGCCTCAAAAAAACAATTTTACCGTGAAAGTTACGTTTTGACATGGGGCATCGTTTTGATTGATCTTGCTGCAGTGACAATTATTACAACGATGTATGTATTGATTGGTTATGTGAACTTACCGTCTTCCAAAATTCATATTCCAGTCGCTCTGCAGGAATACATCATTACTGATTACCGAGACCTATTTTATAGTGCAGTAATTGGTATCCTAATAGCAATTGTTATTTTTTATATAGGTTATTTTATCCGTGCACCTAAGAAAATGGAAAAACTTTTATCAAGTGAGCAAGAAGAGAGAATCAAAGATCATTTGATGACCTATAAAGGGACGGAGTATTCACATTTAATTTTTTTACATGACAAATTTGTACATTGGAATAAACAAGGTACAGTTTTATTTTCTTATCAAATATATGCCGATAAGATCGTTGTACTGGGAGATCCAGTAGGAGATGAATCTGATTTTTTATCAGCTATTCAAGAGTTTTTAGAATTGGCAGATAAGCATGGTTATACACCAGTCTTTTATGAAATTAACAATAAAATTTTCCCTTCTTTACATGAGCATGGGTATAGTTTTTTTAAGCTTGGCGAAGAAGCTTTTGTAGATTTGGAGAAGTTTACACTTGCTGGTAAGGGAATGAAGGGACGTAGAGCGGTAAAAAATAAATTTGAACGAGAAAATTTTACAGTTGAAATAGTAAGCCCTCCTTACTCACAGGAATTAATGAATGAATTGCAAGAAGTATCAACGAAATGGTTGCAGGGAAGGTCAGAAAAAGGCTTTTCTCTTGGCTTTTTTAATGAACACTATTTAAACACTTCAAACATTGCCGTTTTACGTGGTACAGAAGGAGTTATTGGCTTTGCTAGTCTCATGCCCATGTACGATAATGGCGAAAGACTCTCAGTAGATCTCATGCGTTTTAAGCCGGGAGCACCATCTGGAACGATGGATTTCATATTCCTATCACTTTTTGAATGGGCAAAATCAGAAGGCTACCGTGTTTTTAATATGGGGATGTCGCCATTGTCAAATGTCGGGCAGTCTAGGTATTCCTTTTTAAGTGAAAAAATTGCAGCACAAATATTTTTACATGGGCAGCACTTCTATCATTTTAAAGGATTAAGAAACTTTAAATTAAAATATGCAGATTTTTGGGAGCCAAAGTATATAGCCTATCGAAAGAAATCCTCATTGCCATTTACAATGGCACAAGTCACGCTATTGATTGGCAAAAAGAGAAAATAGATAGCCGAATTCGGACGCAATTATGCCGAGGCATAATGGATGGAGTCTGTGCTGCCAGCATAATTAAATGCATTGGTCGCACAGCCAATAAAAAAAAGATGCATTGCAAAATTACTTTGCGATGCATCTTTTTTGATTGATTTTTTATCATTGGAAGAACAGCGGACATCGCTGATAAAAGAGCCGGAATCGCTGATAAAGCATCGAACATCGCTGATAAAAGAGCCGGAATCGCTGATAAAACATCGAACATCGCTGAAAAAAAGCCGGAATCGCGGATAAAGCATCGAACATCGCTGATAAAAGAGCCGGAATCGCTGATAAAGCATCGAACATCGCTGATAAGAGAGCCGGAATCGCTGATAAAACATCGAACATCGCTGATAAAAGAGCCGGAACCGCTGATAAAACATTGAACATCGCTGATAAGAAAGCCGGAATCGCGGATAAAGCATCGAACACCGCTGATAAGAGAGCCGGAATCGCTGATAAAACATCGAACATCGCCTAGAAACATTATGAATGTGGTATGCGGTATTCCAAATAGTATTTACTGGGCTTCATTACACGATGAAACAAAATATATGAAAAAAATGTAATTTTGCATTTGATTTTCCATTGGAGCTTTGTAATAATAGAGAAAATTTTAGTTTTGAGGTAAGTGGTGATCAGACCAAATTTTTGTATATAGAACCTTTACGAGGAGCTCAAACTGTAAGTGAATTAGGGGGAGGTATAGTATCGTGAAAAATTATATACAATACAATGCATTTCAGAATAAAGAGGTAATAATTGCGATACCTGCGCTTGGTGAACGTAAAGAAATGTACGCAGCATTAGCGAGCATCTTACCAGAAGCCCATATTGTAGCAATCGATTTACCAGGGCATAATGGTCAACTAGATAATGATTTTTCATTTCAGTCGTATAACAATACGATAAAAGAAATTATGGAGTATCTAAAAATTACTAAAGCTCATTTTCTTGGAAATTCAATAGGTGCATGGATCATTCAAAATTTTTATACAAACTATCCTGATTCGGTTAAATCATTAACATTGTTAGACGGTGGATATTATTTTATAGGCGAATATCATCCTGATGATAAAGCAGAAATACAATTACCTATCATTGAACGATTAGAAGATTTACAAGAGGCTATAAATGAAGAAATACGGAACATGGGGAACTTGTCTGCAGAAAATAAAGAATATTTGTATAATTATTTCCTTCATAACTTTGTTGAAAAAAACAATGTCTATTACCATCACAGTGATGCAAATGCCTTAAATGATTTGTCAAAAGCAGTAGAAAAAAATAATTACTGTATAGAAAATGAAATTTCTTTGTCGGTGTTATTACTGTTGGCAGATGAACATTCGGATAGTTTGTTACATAAGAAGTTAAATAGATTTCAAAAAAGACAACCGAATGCACAAGTTGAGATTATTCCCAAAAGCTATCATTTTTTGCCTCTCACCAATCCAAATGAGATAGCTGCACGGATTAGAAAGGCAATCTTGCATTAAATTTTTTTAACTTCTACAAAGTAGAGGAGGGAGCAGTTTGCGTATTCCAAATAAATTAACTGTAGGTGATGAGGTACGTGTTATCGCACCTAGTCGTAGTGCAATTACAGCAGAAGGCGCTGAACAAACAAAGAAAAAACTTGAAGAGTTAGGCTTTAAAGTATCCTTTGGTCAACATATTTTTGAATGTGATCTTCAAAATTCAACTTCTATTGAGCATCGAGTTGCTGACATTCATGATGCCTTTCGCGATGAGAATGTAAAGGCTGTATTAACAGTCCTTGGTGGTTATAACTGTAATGAGGTATTACCTTATTTGGATTACGACATGATAGCAAATAATCCAAAAATATTTTGTGGATTCAGCGATATCACAGCTTTAGCAACAGCTATTACAAAAAAATGTGGATTTGTTACGTATTCGGGTCCTCATTTTTCTAGCTTCCGTATGGAACAGGCACAAGACTATCAGCTATCATATTTTCAAAAATGTTTGATGAGTAATACACCATATACTATTAAAGCATCAAGCGTTTGGAGTGATGATGCATGGTATTTAGATCAACATAATCGTCATTTTGAAGCGGCTAGTTGGAAAGTATATTCCGCAGGAGAAGCAAGTGGGCAATTATTCGGAGGGAATTTATGTACATTAAATTTGTTGCAAGGGACACCGTATATGCCTGATTTATCAAATAGCATTTTATTTGTAGAGGATGATGAACTAGTTAATCCAGAAATATTTGCTCGAGACTTCACCTCATTATTACAAGCTACTAGTAATATTAAAGGTATTGCGATAGGGCGATTTCAAAGAGCTTCTAAAATGACAGTGGAGCAGCTACATTTTATTTTAGATAAGCATCCAGATTTAAAAAGAATACCAGTATTATATGATGTTGATTTTGGACATACACAGCCAATCTTTACGTTTCCTATCGGTGGTGAAATTCAAATGAACACGAAAGACTTGATGATACAGGTCACTAAATTTTAAGAAAGAAGGGAGTACGATCAAGATGTTAGTAAGAGAGGCAATAGGTAAAGATGCTGAACAGGTAATAGCTGTCATCAAAAATGGGAAGAGTCTAATTTTATGTTATTCAGGCCAGGTGAACGAAAGTTAGAGACTGAACAGTTTACTAAATTTATCGAGAATATGAACAATAACAGCCATTCAGCTTTATTTATAGCTGAAATTGAAAAGATAGTAGTTGGTTATTTAATAGTTCAAGGTAATCATATGCCATCCAGTGTTTCACATCGAGCCTATATAGTCGTAGGTATCCATAGTGAATATAGGGGACAGAAAATTGGTACTGCATTGTTTAGTCACCTCGACGATTGGGCAAAAGAAAAGAGCATGCATCGCTTGGAACTAACAGTAATGGCGAATAACATGGCAGCCATAGCTTTATATAAAAAAATGGGGTTTGAAATTGAGGGGACTAAAAGACATTCCTTATATGTTGATGGGGAATATATGGATGAATATCATATGTCAAAATTATTGTAATAAAAAGGGGGGATGTATATGAATTCTAGAAGAAACACTAGAAGTATTAATATCGGTATTTTTTCACCGTCTTCCCCTGCATCCGTCAATGCACTTTCTCGATATAAGCGTGCAAAAGCTTTTCTTGAACAAAAAAATATTAATCTAATTGAAGGTAGTTTGACGGGTAAAGCTGATATTTATCGCTCAGGTACTCCTAAAGAGCGCGCAGAGGAATTGAATGAATTATTACGTGATCCAAACGTCCACATTATCATGTCGACAATAGGTGGTACAAACTCAAATAGTATGCTGCCATATATTGATTATGAGGCTTTTCGAAGCAATCCCAAAATCGTCGTTGGTTACTCTGATACAACAGCAATTTTACTGGCACTTTACGCAAAAACAGGAATTACAACTTATTACGGACCAGCATTAATTCCTTCCTTTGGTGAATTTGAGCCATTAGTCAATGATACATATCAATTCTTCGAGAACTACTTCTTGAAATCACAAGTATCACCTTATGAAATTCCAATGCCTACATACTGGTCAGATGAACCTGTCAATTGGCTAGAAAAAACGGTGGAAAAAAATTTATATAAAAATGAATGGGTGACGGTTCAAGAAGGTGTTGCTGAAGGTAGATTAATCGGCGGTAATGTAAATGCTATGTATGGATTTATTGGTACTTCTTATTTCCCGAAAATTAATGATGGAGATATCTTATTAATAGAAGATTGCGCTAAAAATACGGCTATCGTTGAGAAGAATTTTGCAATGCTGAAATTGCATGGTGTATTTGAAAAAATAAGTGGCATTATTTTAGGCAAGCATGAACGTTATGATGATTTAGGGACTGGGCGTAAACCATATGAAATCCTGCTTGAACAGTTAGACGGCATTGATATCCCGATATTGGCAGAATTTGATATATGTCATACGCATCCGATGCATCCAATTGCTATAGGAAAACAAGTGAGATTAGATGCAACGGCCAAAAAAGTCTATTGTATTGAGAAATGGTTGTAAGCCCTGCTTTTTTGCAGGGCTTAGTCCATTTAAGATTTAACATAGTCATCATCTGTAATAGCATACATTTTAACATTTTGATGAATGCCCTTAACAAACATACATTTTCGTAAACTCCCTCAAAATGCATCCCTGATTTCTCCATTACTTTTTGAGATCCAATATTTTCTTCAAAGCATCGCGCTTGAATTCGCACTAATCCTAACTCGTTAAAGCCAAAGTCGATTAGTTTTTTTGCCGCTTCAGTCGTTATCCCTTTATTCCAATAAGCTTCAGAAAGAACATAACCAACCTCCGCAAATTTATGTGTCGTGTTAATCGACACGAAGTCAATGGTGCCAATCAATTTTTGCTCATATTCGATACCCCCAAAAAAGTGTTGACCTTGTTGGTAACCAGATAAAATCAATGCAATAAAATCCTTCGTTTCATCTAAACTTTTATGTGCGTCCCATGTCACATAACGAGCTGCATGTTCACTGGAAGCATAAAGAAACATGGCTTCTACATCATTCAGTGTAATTGGTCTTAATGTTAATCTTTCTGTCTTTAAAACAGGTACTGCTTGTTTAAAAATGTTGTCGCTCATAAAACTCCCCCTTAAAAGCGTTTGAGTGTATTTAATTATAACAAGATTTGTAAATTTTCGTTAGGCTGTTTATTTGAGATTGAAAGGCGATGAACTCGTTTAGTAGTCTGTAATCTAATGCAACAGCTTTACTTATAATATGATGATTTGCGCGAAGGTAGAGAATACCCGCGGAAGGAGGGCAAATACCTGCGGAAGGAGAACAAATACCCGTGGAAGGAAAGCAAATACCCGCCATATTGCTGACGCTACGTCAACGCTACGCTTTCGCGGAAAAAACACCTGCCGCTAACGCTACGCTTTCGCGGAAAAAACACCTGCCGCTGCCGCTACGCTTTCGCGCAAAAAACATCTGTTGCCACGACGCCCTCAGGAAACCGATCAACCGTAACGGAAATCAACCTCACTTTATGCTAATGAGTCATAGACAATAGTATTTCTTCAAAACATAGAAAAAAGGGCCTCCTACAATGGAGAGCCCTTTTTTACAAGTATTTATTAATTATCTTTAACGTCTTTTCGGTTTTTCTTTAACATTTTAGATAGCATTTCATACACGATTGGTACAACTACTAATGTTAATAATGTTGAAGATAGTAAACCACCAATTACGGTAATCGCTAGGTCTTTTGAAATTAGACCACTGCCACCATTACCAAGTGCCATTGGAATCATCGCACCAATTGTTGCGATGGCTGTCATTAGGATTGGACGTAAACGAGTTGCACCTGCCTCTAAAATGGCCTCGCGCATAGCAAGTCCGTCACGTTCCATATGAATAATGCGATCTACTAATACGATGGCATTTGTTACAACGATACCTATTAACATTAATAGTCCCATCATAACAGAAACAGAAATGGTTTGATTTGTAACGTACAAGCCGACAAATGCACCAATTACTGCGAATGGTAGTGAGAACAGAATAGCAAATGGTGCTAAACCTTCACCGAATGTTACTACTAGGATGAAGTAAACAATCGCGATCGCAGCTAACATAGCAATTCCAAGCTGTGTGAACGTTTCTTGCATGTCTGCAGCAACGCCTCCAACGCCAGTCGTTACACCTTTAGGTAAATCTAATTTATCGATATTCTTATCAGCAGCTGTAGTTGCTTTTGAAATATCGTCACCGATAATCGTACCAGAAACTTTTGCGAAATATTCACCTTTTGAGCGAGACAATGTGTTTAATGTAGTGCCTTCTTCTACTTTTACTAACTCACCGATTGTCATTGTTGTGCCTAAAGCTGTTTGGATTTTAGTAGCTAATACATCATCAAGAGATTTGGCCGCAGCTTTTTCTTCATGTTGTACAATAACATCAATATCTTCACCATCATACTGAACTTTAGTTAGAACTTCTGATGATGTATTTTGATTTAAAGCCATTACAATTTGAGCAGTAGTTAAACCATATTGTAGAACATTCTTTTGATCTACTTTTAAGGTATTTTCAACAAATGGATCTTCAGTATCAGACTTAATTTCTTCTAAACCATCAACTTCTTTTAATGCGCCTTCCACTTGTTTCACTGCTTTGCGAAGCTTATCTAGATCTTCACTGTATAATGTGTAACTTACTTCATTTGAAGACCCCGACATTGATGAGAAGTTTTGAGATTTCCATTCTCCTGATTGATCGATGTTCGTTACATAGTCTTCTACTTCTTGACGTGCTTCAGGGAAGTCCTTCATATCTGGATCGAAGATGAGGTACATTAAGGCACCACCAGCACCGCCACCCATCATCATTGCTGAAGGATCAACATGTTTAGGGTCATTGATCGAAACTTGTAAAATATTAACGTCTTTACGTTTCATTAATTCTTTTTCTACTTTTGCAACATTTGCTTCTGTATCTTTCATTAGCTCGCCTGTACCAGGAGTATACGTTAAGTACATAACCTTATCTTCTTGAGAGCCCATGAAGCTGAAGCCGATAAGTGGTGTTAAAGCAAGAGAACCAACAAGCAATACAATCGCTATAACTGATGTAATGATTTTATGGTTTAATGCTTTTTTTAGTACACCTTTATACCAAAGAGCTAGCTTTCCAACTTCTTTATGTTGACTTTCTTTTTTCTCACCGTATATTTTTTTGCGGAATAGGAAGTGAGATAAAGCTGGAACTATTGTAATCGCCACTAGTAATGAAGCACCTAGCGCAAATGACATTGTTAACGCAAACGGCATGAATAATTCACCAACCATACCGCCTACAAACATTAGTGGGGCGAATACGGCCACAGTTACTAATGTAGAAGAAAGGATTGGTTTGAACATTTCAATTGTCGCTTCACGAATAAGAGCACGACCTGTTAGTTTTTCTCCTTTTAAATGGATACGTCGATAAATATTTTCAACAACTACAATGGAGTCATCGATAACACGACCTATCGCCACGGTAATGGCACCGAGAGTCATAATGTTTAATGTGATATCCATCCAGTTTAATAGTAGTAATGCCATGAATACTGAAACTGGGATAGAAATAATCGAAATAATTGTTGATTTGAAATCACGTAAAAATAGTAAAATAATTAATACGGCAATGGCACCACCGAATACTGCTTTTTCAATCATTGTGAAGACTGAATCTTCAATTGGTTTACCTTGGTCAAGTGAGATATCCACTTTTAAGCCGGCTAATGATTTTTCTTCGTCTTTCATTAAATCTTTCACTGCATTTACGACTTTTACCGTATTTGCATCTTGAGCTTTAACGATTTGAATCGCAATCGCATCTTTGCCATTTGTACGTGATACAGATTGTACTTTACCTTCGACTTCAATCGTTGCAATATCGCCTAAGCGAACGAATGGTGAAGGATTTGTAGCTGAAGGTGTGACTGGGATCAATAATTCTTTTAACTGATCGATAGATTGTACTTTACCGTCTACTGATACGGCTTGTTCGCCAACGGTAAATTGATATAAACCAAGTGATAGTGACATATCACTTGCTTGAATCATTTGCTTGACAGAATCCTCTGTTAAGCCGAGAGCAGCCATTTTTGCTTTATCATATTTAAATGATATTTCATTAATGTGCTGACCATTGATAGTTGCTGAAGCAACGCCATCAATTTTTTCGATTTTAGGAAGTAGAATGTCTTCTACTGTTGACGTTAGTTCAACAATATCTTCCTTAGAGCTACTAACTGATAAAGCGACAACAGGCATCATATTCATGCTAATTGCCATAACTGTCGGTTTTTGAGCACCTTCAGGTATTTTTATACCTTCTAAAGCGGACTCTAATTGGCGCTTTTTCTCATCCATATCAATGCCGTAGTCGTATTCAACTTGAACTTGAGCTACGTTTGAAGAGGAATTTGAGTAAACAGCCTTTACATCTTCTAAGCTTTCTATTGACTTTTCAAATGGCATGGAAAGCTCATTCATAACCTGTTCAGGTGTTGCACCAGGATAAACACCCATTACAATTAAATATGGTATAGAAATGTCAGGTATGGACTCCATTTTCATTTTTGTACCTGAATAAATACCAGAGACAGTGATGATAATTGTTAATAACCACACTGCCAATTTGTTTTTCAATACGAAATTAACTAAACCTTTCACCTTCACACCTACCCTTTATTGACTAACTAGATTTCGTTATTTATACTAATGACTAATCGGTCATTTGTCAATGAAACACATTAGGAGAGAATTAAAAGTATGTTAAAAAAGCAACTTATTATGGAGAAAGCGTTGGAGCTATTTTCAGAACAAGGCTTCGAAGCTACATCTGTACAGCAAATTACAGAACGATGTGGAATTTCAAAGGGTGCATTTTATTTATCCTTCAAAACAAAAGACGAGCTTCTAATTTCTATGGTAGAGTATTATCTACAACAGTTTGTCACTGACGTTGACCAAGTAGTCAGAAGTTCACTTAGTAAAGATATCATTTTAGTTGAATTTTACAAAAGTATTTTTCAAGCTTTTAAAAATCATGCTGCATCTGCCCGTGTGTTTTTTAATGAGAAAGTACTTCTTACAAAAAAAGAATTGTTTCAGAAAATAATTGCCTATGATGTTGAGATGTCTAAGTCGATTCTCTATATGCTGGAGCAGTTATATCAGGATGAACTTCAGGAGACAAAATATGATGTTATGTATTGCATTAAAGGATTTATGAAAAGTTATTCGGAACTTTTTATTTTTTCCGATATACCACTCGATTTAGATCAATTGGCCAAATCTCTAGCTGAAAAGACGGAAATTATTGCACGGCATACGACGATACCATTTATAACTGAAGAACTCGTTCGATTAACGGAAAAACCTTGTGATGAAGAAGTTACGCAGGAATTTTTGCTAGAATTAATCGAACAACATCTAGATGGCTTAGAAGACACTATAGAACGAGAGTCTCTAGAATTATTAAAAGACCAAGTCGAAAATCCAACCTATAGTAAACCGATTGTAAAAGGTTTAATTGAAAACATACGCTTGCAGCCAGATTATCGTTGGGTTGCTTATGTAATAGCTAAATACTTTAATATGTAGACATAAGGATAGGATTGCACATTCTAACGGGTGAGCGATCCTATTTTATCTTCATTTGGCACAGTGTTTTCTGTAGCGACAGTTAAAGTTATGACACTGCGAAATTGGTTAAGATTATTGAATGTTATACGAAAACTTGAAGTGTTAGCGGTAATTAAGTATTAGTCTCGGTGACTAGAAGTGATTGCGAGTTTCTGATAGTACTACAATAGGGACAAAACTCCATTCGAGTAGCTATTTCTTGTGTTACTCTAATTCATTTTGAAACTTATTGTTGTTGAAATTATTTTAGAGTCTTCATACTATATACGAAAAAAAAGCAAAGAGGTTCCAAAAAAAATGAAAATAAAAAAACTACGCAATTTTGCGTAGTTTTTTTAATGAGATTAAACCTCCATAATGATCGGTAAAATCATAGGGCGACGTTTTGTTTTTTCGAATAAATATGGTCCTAATACGTCAGTGATTTCATTTTTTAGCTCAGTCCATTGAGGCGTTTTGCCTTGAATTGATTCATTCAGGTGTCGGTTTAGCATTTTTTGTGCTTCATTAATCATCGTACCTGACTCACGCATGTAAACAAAGCCTCGTGAAATAATGTCTGGACCGGAAACGATTTTTTGGTTTTCCATATCCACACTTACAACAACGATCACTAAACCTTCTTCAGAAAGAATGCGTCGATCACGTAATACGATATTGCCGATATCTCCAATACCATTGCCGTCAATATAAACGTCTCCTGAAGGAATACGACCTGCTACATGTGCTTCGTTGGCACTTAATGCTAGCACGTCACCATTCTCCATAACGAATGTATTTTCAAGCGGAACATCACAATCTTCTGCTAGATGAGTATGCATTTTCAACATACGGAATTCACCGTGAATTGGCATAAAGAATTTAGGCTTCATTAGGCGCAGCATTAGTTTTTGTTCTTCTTGAGAACCGTGACCGGAAGTATGGATATTATTCAGTGCACCATGTATAACTTCTGCACCTGCACGGAAAAGTAAGTTGATAATCTTGTTTACACTTACCGTATTTCCTGGTACTGGTGAAGAAGAGAAGATAACTGTGTCACCAGGCTGGATTTGGATTTGACGATGTGTACCATTGGCAATGCGAGAAAGTGCGGCCATCGGTTCACCTTGAGAGCCTGTACATAATATCATAACTTCATTGGCAGGAAGACGATTAATGCTTTGGGCATCAATAAATGTATCCTTTGGTGCATTAATATAGCCTAGTTCACGACCAATTGTAATGGCATTATCCATTGAACGTCCGAAGACAGCAATTTTTCTTCCGTATTTTACTGCAGCATCTGTTGCTTGTTGTAAACGGTGAATGTTAGATGCGAAAGTTGCAAAAATAATACGACTATCTACCTTACGGAAAATTTCATCGATACTTTTACCAACTGTACGCTCTGACATTGTAAAGTTAGGCTTTTCTGCATTCGTACTATCTGAAAGTAAGCATAGTACGCCATCACGGCCGATTTCAGCCATTTTTGTTAAGTTGGCTGGCTCGCCTACAGGTGTAAAGTCAAATTTAAAATCACCTGTATGCACGATGTTACCAGGTGGTGTTTTTACAACGATTCCGTAAGCATCTGGAATACTGTGTGTTGTTCTAAAGAAGCTAACAGATGTTTTTCTGAACTTAATAACATCCTCTTCTTTAATTTCGATAAGCTTTGTTGTACGTAGTAAACCATGCTCGTCTAACTTATTGCGTAATAAACCAAGTGCAAGCTTGCCGCCGTAGACAGGGACATTTACTTGACGTAATAAGTAGGGAATACCACCAATATGGTCTTCATGTCCATGTGTAACAAATAATCCTTTAATTTTGTCGGCGTTGCGTACTAAATAAGTATAATCCGGAATAACGTAGTCAATGCCGAGTAAGTCGTCTTCTGGGAATTTAATGCCGGCATCAATTAAAATGATTTCATCTTGAAATTGAACGCCGTAAGTGTTTTTGCCGATTTCGCCCAGTCCGCCGAGCGCGAAAACAGCTGCTTGGTCATTTTTAACAAACTTCATGTTTGTTAAATTTCCTCCAAGATGAAGTTCGGGCTTGCTTGTTCGTAGACTAAATAGTTACCTTCAAGCAATTGAACGAACTCGATGTTGTAGTTTCGGTCTTTTAGCTTTTCACGTACTTCGCGTTCTGAAGCAGCTTCTAGGTATAGACTTTTAGTGTTTTCGCGAACTGGAATTTCATTTACTTTTTCTTGATAATAAACTTTGTAAATCATAGTTTGCTCTCCTTTTATTGCGTACAATTTTCTTGCACCTTTGACTAATACCACACACGTACTACAAGAAAAAACAGCAAATTTCTAGTAAACAAAGGAAGAAATTAGACGTTTGAAGTTCTTGTATCTCAGTGTTACAATCCAGACGTAATTACAACAAGGTGTAATTGAATTATGCAATGAGACAGTGGTTGCGCATAGCCAAATAAATGCATTTCCTTTATATTATCACGCAGTTACTCTAAAATAAAGAAAAGCCCTTCAAATAATGAAGGGCAAATGTTAGGCAATTGATTTTTTTCCGAGTATGCCGCGAAGTTGCTTCAACAATTTGCGTTTGAGTTTCTTCAGCATGGCACATCACTCCTTAGGATCATTATAATAAAAAATATTGCCTCTGTAAAGTCATTAACCTTGCAGAATAATACATAATGAAGGGGACTATAAGATGAAGAAAATATTATTTTTTGATGTAGATGGTACACTTTATAATAGTGAGAAAATATTACCTGCTTCTGCGAAAGAGGCACTTTTTGAAGCTCGTCGTAATGGATATGAGATAGCGATTGCAACTGGACGTGCACCTTTCATGATTCAATCCTTGCTAGAAGAGCTAGATATTAATACGTATGTGACATTTAACGGACAATATGTTGTTTATCGTGGTGAGGTTATTTATACGAATGGTGTTGGAAAAGGTGAGCTAGCCAAAATCATTGCCTTTGGTGAAGCACGAAATGAACCTGTAGTATTTTTAGACGACAAGCGTATGATTGCATCTGTAGGAAATAACAATATGGTAGTAGAAAGCCTCGATACATTAAAATACGAGTATCCGACTATAGACTCAACTTATTATATGCAGAACGATGTCTATCAAACACTTATTTTTATGGAAGAAAAAGATGAACATTTATATCGTGAAGCATTTCCGAACGTGGAGTTTGTACGCTGGCACCGCTATTCTTGTGATGTTTTACCAAAGGGAGGCTCGAAGGCTGCTGGTATTGAAAAGGTCCTTGATAAGATAGGGCTGACATTAAATGATGCCATTGCTTTTGGGGATGGACTTAACGATATTGAAATGCTACAGGCTGTTGGGACTGGCGTGGCGATGGGGAATGGTCATGAGAGAGTGAAGGCTGTTGCTACTCATATTGCGGAGCATGTGGACGAGGATGGTCTTGCTAAAATCATGCACCAATTAAATATTATCTAACTTATTTCAACGGAGTCGAAACATCCGTACCTGTCGCTAAGCTTTCGGTACAAAAGACATCCGCTGAAATAAGTTAAACCTCCGGACGCAATGCCGAGGCATAATTGATTAGAGAAACTAAAGAAGCAACTAGTTGTAAGAATTGACTACAACTAGTTGCTTTTGTATTTAATAAATTATTTAGTGTCTTCGATGTTTGTTCTTACTATTTTCAGTTGTACACCATTATCCGTGAAATGATTGATCGTGTCTTTAGAGAGTGAGTAATCTGTGATAATCATATCTACCGCATTTACTGGACAAACTTGAATAGCGACATCTTTATTGAATTTCGAAGAATCAGCTGCTACATAGACAGTTTGAGAAATATTTATAATTTGTTTCCGGGTAAATATTATGTTTCTATTCTCACAGAATACGAACATCAACCTATAAAAAAGGAAGTACAAGATGTTGTTGGGTTAGATTTTTCCATGAATGGCTTATTTGTCGATAGCGAAGAAGGTAAGACAGCCAATTACCCAAGTTTCTATCGTCAAGCCATGGTAAAATTAGCGAAGGAACAAAGTATTCTATCACGCAAAAAGAAAGATTCTAATCGTTGGCACAAAAAACGTCTTAAAGTAGCGAGGTTACATGAAAAAATCGCCAACCAACGGAAAGACTTTCTGCATAAAGAATCGCATAAAGTAGCAAAACCTATGATTGCGTGGTGATTGAAGATCTCAACATGAAGGGGATGTCACAAGCACTCCGTTTTGGTAAAAGCGTTGCAGATAATGCATGGGGCTTGTTCACAACTTTTCTTAGGTATAAGTTAGAGGAGCAAGGGAAAAAGTTAATCAAAATAGACAGATGGTTTCCTTCTTCCAAAACTTGTTCCAATTGTGGTCAAGTAAAGGAGTCCTTATCTCTTTCTGAGTGTACGTTCTACTGTGATTGTAGGTTTATAGCAGACAGGGACTGGAATGCCGTTTATCAACATCAGACATGAAGGATTGCGTTTATTAGCGTTAGCATAACAAAAAAACTTTTGGAACAAGAGGGATAGCTCGGTCAGTTTTCGTTGGCTACTAAAAGCAACGATAAGTCGAGAAGCCCCCACTTCAAAAACTGCTAGGTTATAAATGGTGGGTAGTTCACCACCGCCATAAAACTTCTCCATTTTCTTATCTTGCACAAGCTGTGTTGAATATCACGACGGATTGTTTCCGTTGAAACGTTGAACTCTTTTGTTAGCGTTACTAATTTTACTATAATATGTTTTCGTACAAATTGTAAAATATGCTGTTGCCTTTCTATTGTATACATTTCATTTCACGGAACAGGATGTCCTAGCTTTATATATTCAGTTTGAATCAAAGCTTATGGAATCGTTAGCTACTTACACAGATCCGATTCAGCATGTGAAAGAAACGGTGTATCGATTAAGGAAAGAGGGTAATCGTATTGGCTCGATGGAGGTAGTGACTCAACATGCAGCGGCAAAAGGATATGAACCTGATTTTTTAGTAACGCCTACTCAAGTAGGGGATAGAGGACGTCCATACCCATATATGATTTTTAAAAATATGGAGGCATTAGGATTGAGGCAACGAAACAAGTTGTGAAGATTGGTGATACAACCTCAGATATTAAAGAGGCTTTAAATGCAGGTGTTTGGGCTGTAGGTGTTATTGTTGGAAGTTCTGAGATGGGGTTATCTGAAGAAGAGCAGCAAATAGCTATTGAAAAAACAGCACGAATATTTAAAGAGATAGGTGCGCATTATACGATTCGAACGATGGAAGAGCTGCCTGCACTGCTGGAAAAAATAAACGAACGTTTAGAACAAGGAATAGAAATAGCATAAAAATAATTGGGATATTTGAAAATTGAAAGTGATGGGTAGAAGATCAAAACGAGTCTAAAAAGAAAGTAGACCCCGCAGTTTATAATAACTGCAGGGGTTTGCTTTCTTTCTGTGCTCCTAATCGCGCTCGTATGGTGTAGAATCTGGAATTTCCGCAAATGGATTTTTTTCATTGATGCGATCGTAAAACATAATGCCGTTAAGGTGGTCTAATTCGTGTTGGAAGGCTATAGCAGGCATGCCTTTAAGTCGCAATTTTTTCTCTTCACCGTCAATTGTTTTAAATTTAACTGTAACACGAGCATGACGTGGTACATAGCCTGGAACATTGCGATCTACAGAAAGGCAGCCCTCACCCGCTGCAAGGTATGAGTTTTCTACAGAGTGGCTAACGATTTTTGGGTTGATAGCTACAAAACTTAATTGTTCGCCATTGTCATCAGTTAAATGAAGGGCAAACATGCGATGTAGGCTATTTACTTGATTGGCAGCTAATCCAATGCCGCCGCGTAAATTATATTTATCTGCCATTTCAGGATCTTGGCTGTTTATTAAATATTGAAGCATGTCTTCTGCAAGCTGTCTTACTTCATCAGTTAAAGGGAATTTGACCTCCTCAGCTTTTGTGCGTAAAGTCGGATGACCTTCGCGAATAATATCATCCATTAAAATCATATATGAATCTTCCTTTCAACTTTGTAGTGCTTACTTATAAGTATACATCACGTCTTAAAACAATCACATGAAAAAAGACCTTATTTGAATATACTTAAAAAATTTTTCTAAAGCTATTAGATTGTCTGGAACTGGGGCATTCTACTATTGGTAATCATGTAAGGAAACTAAATAATTATGTACTTTTGATACGTTGTTATAATACAGTTATTCTTTGTTAGTGGTACAGTATGAAACAGAGTTGTATAATCGCTATGTTAGAAAAAATCTTTGTTTATACGCGTATTATATGATTGACCGACAGTATTTTATTCAGTATACTGAGTGCAAAGAATAAGTTGTACTAGTTGAAATGGTGATTTATTTTAATACAGCTGAAAGGGAGATGTGACAAATGGGCAAGAAAAACAATAATATTTTTGACGCTAAACAAACGCTAACTGAAATAGAAGATAAATTTGAAATGTTCCAAATTTTAAATGAAGAAGGCGAAATTATAAATGACGAGGCAGACCCAAAGTTATCTGATGAGGAGCTAGTTGAGTTAATGACGCGTATGGTTTATACACGTATTTTAGACCAACGTTCCATTTCTCTTAACCGTCAAGGTCGATTAGGCTTCTATGCACCAACGGCTGGGCAGGAAGCTTCACAACTTGCTTCACACTTTGCGTTAGAAAAAGAAGATTGGATTTTACCAGGTTACCGTGATGTACCACAAATCGTATGGCATGGTTTACCTTTAGATAAAGCGTTTTTATTCTCACGCGGTCATTTTATGGGGAATCAAGTTCCTGAAGGGGTAAACGTATTAGCACCTCAAATCATTATCGGTGCACAATATATTCAAGCTGCAGGTGTAGCGCTTGGTATTCAAAAACGTGGTAAAAAGGCTGTCGCTGTAACTTATACAGGTGATGGTGGGTCATCGCAAGGGGATTTCTATGAAGGCATTAACTTTGCGGGTGCGTTTAAATCACCAGCAATTTTCATTGTACAAAATAACCAATATGCAATTTCAACACCTCGTGAATTACAAACAGCTGCGAAAACAATTGCTCAAAAAGGTGTAGCAGCAGGCTTACCAAGTATTTTAGTAGATGGAATGGATGCGTTAGCTGTTTACGTAGCAACACGTGATGCACGTGAGCGCGCTGTTAATGGCGAAGGTCCTACTTTAATTGAAACAATGTGCTATCGCTATGGTCCTCATACAATGGCAGGGGATGACCCAACGCGTTACCGTACATCGGATACAGATAGTGAATGGGCGCAAAAAGACCCTCTTGTACGCTTCCGTAAATATCTAGAGGCGAAAGGTTTATGGGATGAGCAAAAAGAAGAGGCTGTTATTGAGCGTGCAAAAGAAGAAATTAAAGAGGCGATCAAAAAAGCCGATGCTGCTCCAAAACAAAAAGTAACACAGTTAATGGAAAACATGTATAAAGGCGAAATGCCATCAAACTTAAAAGAACAATATGAAATCTATAAAGAGAAGGAGTCGAAATAACCTATGGCACAAATGACAATGATTCAAGCAATTACAGATGCACTTCGCACAGAATTAAAGAATGATGAAAACGTTCTTGTATTCGGGGAAGATGTAGGTGTCAATGGTGGGGTATTCCGCGCAACTGAAGGCCTACAAAAAGAATTCGGTGTTGACCGCGTTTTCGATACTCCATTAGCAGAGTCAGGTATTGGTGGCTTAGCAGTCGGACTTTCTCTTCAAGGTTTCCGTCCAGTTCCTGAAATTCAGTTCTTCGGCTTTGTTTATGAAGTAATGGATTCAATTAGTGGTCAATTAGCACGTATGAGCTACCGTAGCGGCGGTGTCTATAATGCACCAGTAACAATCCGTTCTCCATTTGGTGGTGGTGTACATACACCAGAAATGCACTCAGATAGCTTAGAGAGTTTAATGACAGCACAACCAGGGTTAACGGTTGTTGTACCATCTACACCATACGATGCGAAAGGCTTACTGATTTCATCTATTCGAAATGACAACCCAGTCATTTTCTTAGAGCATTTAAAATTATATCGTTCATTCCGTGAAGAGGTGCCAGAGGAAGCATACGAAATTCCACTAGGTAAAGCGGATGTAAAACGTGAAGGTAAAGATCTAACAATCATTGCCTATGGTTTAATGGTTCACGAAAGCTTAAAGGCTGCAGAAGAGCTAGAAAAAGAAGGTCACTCTGTAGAAGTTATTGATTTACGTACAATCCAACCTATTGATATTGAAACAATTATTGCGTCAGTTGAAAAAACAGGTCGCGCAATCGTTGTACAAGAGGCTCAAAAACAGGCAGGTATCGCTGCAAATGTTGTGGCTGAAATTACAGAACGCGCGATTTTAAGCTTAGAAGCACCTGTACTTCGTGTGGCTGCACCAGATACTGTGTACCCATTCCCACAAGCTGAAGGTGTTTGGTTACCAAACTATAAAGATGTAATGGAAACAGCGAAAAAAGTTTTAACATTCTAATGTAGCTGCTAAACGACGGTAATATAGAAAGGATGGGTACACATGGCATTTGAATTTAGATTACCAGACATAGGCGAGGGTATTCACGAAGGCGAAATCGTGAAATGGTTCGTTAAAGCTGGAGATACAGTAAAAGAAGATGATATTCTTTGTGAAGTACAAAATGACAAAGCAGTAGTAGAAATCCCTTCTCCGGTGGAAGGGAAAGTAGAGGAAGTTTTAGTAGGAGAAGGCACAGTAGCAGTTGTTGGTGATGTCTTAATCCGTTTTGATGCACCTGGCTATGAAGACTTAAAGCTAAAAGGTGATGACCATGCTGAGGCGAAAACAGAGGCTCAAGTTCAAGCAACAGCTGAGGATGGTCAGAAAGTAGAAAAGGCTCCTGTTAAAGATGAGCAGGCTCCAGAGAAAGCTGCCGAAAAGACTGAAGCTGTAACTGTAGCTGATGAAAATAAGCGTGTCATTGCAATGCCTTCAGTACGTAAATTTGCACGAGAGCATGATGTTAATATTCGTGAAGTTAAAGGTACAGGCAAAAATGGTCGTATTTTAAAACAAGATATTGAGAATTTCCTAAAAGGTGGAGGCGCTGTAGAGGCTGAAGTAGCACCGGTGGCTAATGAGGAGGCTGTTCAGCAAGAAACAACTGCACAAGCAGCAGCACCAGTAGTTCTTGAAGGTGAATTCCCTGAAACACGTGAGAAAATGTCGGGCATTCGAAAAGCGATTGCAAAAGCGATGGTTCACTCGAAACAAACGGCTCCACATGTTACACTAATGGATGAAGTCGATGTAACAGCTCTAGTAGCACATCGCAAAAAATTCAAAGATATCGCTGCTGAAAAAGGTGTCAAATTAACGTACTTACCATACGTAGTTAAAGCGCTTATTTCAACTTTACGCGAATTCCCAGAATTTAACCGCTCATTAGATGATGCAACACAAGAGATTATTCAGAAGCATTATTATAATATTGGTATTGCAGCAGATACAGAAAAAGGCTTGTTAGTACCAGTTATTAAGCACGCAGATCGTAAATCTGTATTTGCAGTATCAAACGAGATTAATGAATTAGCGACTAAAGCACGTGAAGGCAAGCTTGCACCACATGAAATGAAGGGCGCTTCGATGTCGATTACGAATATCGGCTCTGCAGGAGGACAATGGTTTACTCCGGTAATTAATCATCCTGAAGTAGCAATTCTAGGTATTGGTCGAATTTCAGAAAAACCTGTAATAAAAAATGGTGAAATTGTAGCCGCACCTGTGTTAGCATTATCATTGAGCTTTGATCATCGTATGATTGATGGAGCCACTGCGCAAAATGCTTTAAATCACTTAAAGCGTTTGCTAAGTGAACCAGAATTATTATTAATGGAGGCGTAACAAAAATGGTAGTAGGAGATTTTCCAATCGAAACAGATACTCTTGTCATTGGTTCAGGTCCTGGAGGATATGTAGCAGCAATCCGTGCAGCTCAAACTGGCCAAAAAGTAACAATCGTTGAAAAAAATGTACTTGGTGGTGTGTGCTTAAACGTAGGTTGTATCCCATCAAAAGCATTAATTTCAGTAGGTCACCGTTTTGAGCATGCTAAACATTCAGATGACATGGGTATCATCGCTTCTGACGTGAAATTAGACTTCTCAAAAGCACAAGCATTTAAAGACAGCGTTGTTAAAAAATTAACTGGCGGTGTTGAAGGCTTACTTAAAGGTAATAAAGTTGAAATTGTACAAGGTGAAGCTTATTTCGTTGACGCTCATTCAGTGCGTATCATCAATGGTGAATCTGCTCAAACATACACATTTAACAATGTAATTATCGCAACAGGTTCTCGCCCAGTTGAAATTCCAACATTCAAATTCTCTGATCGCGTACTAAATTCTACTGGCGCACTTTCTTTACAAGAAGTACCAGGTAAATTAGTTGTTATCGGTGGAGGTTATATTGGTACAGAGTTAGGTTCAGCATATGCTAATCTTGGCTCACAAGTAACAATTATCGAGGGCGGAAAAGATATCTTAGCTGGTTTCGAAAAACAAATGACACAAATCGTGAAAAAAGGCCTTAAAAAGAAAGGCGTTGAAATGGAAGTAAACGCATCTGCAAAAGGCGTTGAAGAAACAGAAAACGGCGTAGTAGTAACATATGAAGTTGGCGGAGAAGAGAAAAAAGTTGAAGCTGACTATGTATTAGTAACTGTAGGTCGTCGTCCAAATACAGATGAAATGGGCCTTGCTGAAATCGGTATTGAATTCGGTGAACGTGGTCTTATCAATGTTGACAAACAATGTCGTACAAATATTCCAAACATCTATGCAATTGGTGATATTGTAGCTGGTCCTCAACTTGCTCATAAAGCATCTTACGAAGGTAAAGTTGCTGCTGAAGCAATCGCTGGTGAAAAATCAATCGTTGATTATTTAGCTATTCCTGCTGTATGCTTCACAGATCCAGAAATGGCAACAGTTGGTTATAACGAAGATGAAGCGAAAGCTGAAGGCATTGAATACACTGCAGCGAAATTCCCATTCGCAGCAAATGGTCGTGCACTTGCATTAAACCAAACAGAAGGTTTCGTGAAGCTTGTTGCGCGTAAAGAAGATGGCTTATTAATCGGTGCTCAAATCGTAGGTGCTGGTGCATCAGATATGATCGCTGAAATGGGCTTAGCAATTGAAGGCGGCATGACTGCTGAAGATATCGCATTAACAATCCATGCTCACCCAACATTAGGTGAAATTACAATGGAAGCTGCTGAAGTATTACTTGGCAACCCAATCCATATTGTAGCTAAAAAATAATAAAGTTTATGAAAACGGCTATAAAGCATTTGCTTTGTAGCCGTTTTTTTGTATATTACTTGTAATTTTGATAAAGTAATTATATCGAATGAATATTCAAATAATATAGTTCGGTTGGGATTATATTAAATACCGAATAGATTTAGCGAATGTGTCAGATAGTCTCTGAAATTGACTGCTAGATATTCGAAAATGATATCGATGTTTGTATAACAAAAGAAGTTGAACAAAAAACTGGGGTGATCACAATGGAACTAGGCTTAAAGGGGAAAGTAGCAGTTATTACAGGTTCAAGTAAGGGAATTGGTTATTATACAGCGATGCAGCTTGTGAAAGAGGGGGCAAAGGTTGTACTTTGTGCTCGTGGTGAAAAACAGCTTCAAGTGGCTGCTGGCTGTATTAAAAACGAAACAGGCGAGGACGTATTAATTGTAGCGACTGATATTACAAAGGAAAAAGATTGTAAGTACTTAATTGAACGAGCAGTAGAACATTTTGGTCGTCTTGATATTCTTATTAATAATGCAGGGACAGCTTCGGCTAATCCATTTGAAGCGGTTAGTAGTGAGCTATGGCAAGCTGATTTAGATTTAAAAGTATTTGGTGCTGTCAATTGTTCAAAATATGCTGCACCTCATTTGCGTAAGGTTGGTGGCGGTGCAATAGTTAATGTGACTGCGGTAATGGCTAAAACACCACCAGCAAACTCACTCCCTACTACTGTAAGTCGTGCGGCAGGGCTTGCGTTAACGAAGGCTATGAGCAAAGACTTAGGGAAAGATAATATTCGTGTGAATTCTGTTTGTATTGGGCTTATTCGTAGTGATCAAATTGAGAAGAAGTGGAAGGAAGAAGCGCCAGAACTATCGTGGGAAAATTATTCCCGTAAAGTAGGTCAAGCGATTCCACTTGGTCGAGTAGGGGATACTCAAGAAGCAGCAAATGTCATTACTTTTTTAGTATCAGATGCAGCTAGTTATGTGACAGGAACTTCTGTAAACATTGATGGTGGTTCTGGACACGCATTATAGTTAAAAAAGACTTTTGGCGGTGTCTTAAAAACGAATGTAGAGCAGTTTTTAGACAACCTCTTTATCTTATGTATAGAAAAAGGATGGCTCAAAGTGTTTTGGAGTTATCCTTTTTTTCTATTGTTTTCCTAAAATTATAATAGACAGAAAATTCCTGCAGATGTAGAATAAACGTTATAGGGGGTGAAATGTGGCGAAATGTTGAACGAAAATTTTGCTTCGATGTTAAAGAGAGTTGTTCGTATTATTGTTCAGATTGGGATACTCAATATTTTTTATTACATGGGTGTCGGTATTGTGGCTTTACTACATGTACCTCTTCCGGGAAGTGTAATTGGATTACTATTACTAGCACTTTCACTCAATTTTAAAATAATTAAAGTAGAATACATTCAAGATGGAGCAGGCTTCTTAATTGGCGTATTAACCTTGTTTTTCATTCCTGCAACAGTAGGAGTGATTGACTACCCTGAACTTTTTTCAACTACTGGCCTATTGATTATGCTAGCCGTTATAGCAAGCACGCTAATCTCTATTTATGTTACAGGATTACTTAGTCAAATGGTTGAGAAAAAAGAGCTGGCTAAAAAAGAAACAGAAGCCATTGTAGAAGAAGGAGAGGGGAAATTAACTGTTGATTGAAATTATTGTTGTCGTTGGCACCGTTGTCTTATTCGTGTTATTTACAAAACTTTATCAACGTTACCCACATCCTTTAATGATTCCGCTAGTGACGACAACGATCGTCAGTGCTGTTATGTTATTAGTCTTTAACATTCCATATTCTACTTATATGGAGGGAGGGCAATGGCTTCAAAAAATGCTAGGTCCAGCAGTTGTAGCCCTAGCTTATCCTCTATATAATCAGCGTGAGATCATTATGAAATATAAATATGCTATTTTGTCAGGTATTTTTATCGCCATGATTACGGGCTTAGCAACAATATTTGTTATGCTGAAATGGATTGGCGTCAATAAAAGCTGGCTGCTGACGGCCTTGCCTAAATCATTAACGACACCTGTTGGTATGCAGGTGAGTGAGACAATTGGCGGCATTCCACCATTAACAGCTGTGCTTGTAATGCTGGCAGGGTTTGTAGGCGCTATTATTGGACCGCTAGTCATTAAATACGGCAAAATTGATTCAGCCGTTAGTAGAGGTGTTGCAGTAGGTAGTGCTTCACATGGCGTTGGGCTTGTTAAATTAAGAGAATACGGAGAACAAGAATTATCAGTAGGCTCGCTATCTATGGCCTTAACTGCAATTATAGGCGCATTTTTATGTCCACTATTTGTTTATTTATTTTTGTAAAAAAAAGCTATATACAGTTTATATTTTTATTAAAAGTCAAGAATTAAAGTAATGCACTTAATATTTCTGGATCTATATACA
>NZ_JBLLLQ010000037.1:0-39859 GCF_047737915.1 Lysinibacillus sp. NPDC056185 | reverse complement strand
ATGTAAAGTACAGTAATATACTATTTTTGATGAGACAAAAAATAATGATCCCATTTTGTCGCTCTGTATGAGATAAGGTATGCTTCCGAGGTTTGCTCTATTCCTTCTTGTTCAATAAAATCCCACGTACAATCCCTATTATAAATGTAGTACACAGTACAAATAGAAATAAATAAGCATGCCACTGTTGTAAAATACGATTATGGCCTAAAGCCACTGTTAAGTCATTGAAAAGTGAATATGTAAAGTACAGTAATATACTATTTTTGATGAGACAAAAAATAATGATCCCATTTTGTCGCTCTGTATGAGATAAGGTATGCTTATTTTTACGTGGGATAGGATAAGCAGCTCTAATCTCTAAGTATTGTAAAAGTAAAAATAGCATGAAGGCAATAAAGGGTAAATAAAAAATAGCGATTTTCGGACCAAATTGCGCATGTTCACTTGTAAAGCTTTGTAAAACTGGTATAGAAGCGGGGAGCTTACTGTATTGGATAAGCGTTGCCGTAATGCCAGCTATAAAAATTGTTGCGACTATTAGCGTTAGTGGCTTACAAAAACGCGGTGTAGGTGTTTTTTGTTGTTCAAGCATTCGTTCACCTCATAGTTAATCTTAAAAATAGCAGTCTGTTATACTGTATCATATGAATACCATCATGTGTGTCAAAGAAAGAAGGATTAGATGGAATACTTGTTGTTTTTACTAATAGGCATCACTGGCAACGTCATTGGAACATTAGTTGGAGGTGGCGGGTTAATTACATTACCGACCATGATGCTAGTGGGGATACCGGTCCATTCAGCGATCGGTGCGAATAAGGTTTCAAATATGGTCAGTGCTTTTTCAAGTTTCTACACGATTTATAAAAGAAAAGAATTGTCATGGTCAGAAATGCGTTCAGTACTACTTGTTTCTCTAGTAGGTGGTACCCTTGGAGGGCTATTTGCATCGTTTATGAGCAGTCAAACATTGACGTTCATCGCGATTATTTTATTAGGTTTTGCCCTTATTATGTCCTTTATAGGTGGGGCTGAATTTGGAGAAAAAGAAAGCTTTACAATGAATCGCAAAAACGGTCCAATTCTTCTTGGTGTTGGTTTTTATGATGGGATGTTCGGTCCTGGGAGCAGTACGCT
The DNA here is from genome assembly GCF_047737915.1 of Lysinibacillus sp. NPDC056185. Lineage (NCBI taxonomy): Bacteria > Bacillati > Bacillota > Bacilli > Caryophanales > Bacillaceae > Lysinibacillus > Lysinibacillus sp. NPDC056185. The sequence continues at coordinate 38,719 of NZ_JBLLLQ010000037.1, read as the reverse complement.
GGCACTTTATACATATGCTCATGAGAAAATCTCTTATATAAAAGCTGTTGGCCTGTCACGTGTAGGTGTTTTTGCGATGTGTTCAGGAGCCGCAATTACGTATATTGCCACAGGTAAAATTGATTGGCCATTGACCATCGTTTTAATGGCTGGTTCTGTGATTGGTGCGCAAATAGGAATTATCCTTGCAAGAAAGGTTAAGGCAAATCAAGTAAAGTTATTGCTGCGTATTGTGACAATTGTGCTAATAGTGCAGCTCTTGTATGATTTTATCAAACAGTTAAAGGGAGGCGATATCCATGTTTGAAATCACACCTTATCCATCTTTTTCGTGGTCACTGTCACGTCATAAAACGTTAACAAGCTGTGCGCGAAAATATGGCTATGAATATTATTTTTCTCATAATGGCTGGCTAAGTTACAATGTGGAGCCGTATCATCAACATGTCTATCGCTTAAAAAAGCTGCAATCCATGCCGATTTTATTTGGGCAAATTGTCCATCATTTAATAGAGCAATCGATCAATGATTATTTGCAAACCGGCAAGGCGCCGACTGTTGCTGAGCTAGTAAATCGTGCACGTGGCCAGCTTAATGCCGCTTTTATTGATTCTACACGCCATGTAGATTTATGGAGACATAAGCCGAATAAATTTTATATGATGCAGGAAATTTATTACGAAGGGCAGTTAAATCCTGAACTTGTACAGGACTATAAGGAGCGAATGACCGCAGTCTTTGACAACTTTCTTAACAGCGAAACGTTTCAGCAAATTACTGCGCAAAAAGGATCCCTACGAATTGGTGAGCCTGAACAATTTCGTTCCATGAAAATTGAGGGGATACAAGTTTTCGTCGTAATGGATTTTCATTATTATGATGAGATGGCGGACAAATGGATTATTATCGACTGGAAAACAGGCGGAGAGTCCGATGATGATCGTCAGCAATTAGCGCTCTACGCATACTATATTCAGCAGAAATATTGTGTATCTCTTGACCAGATTGATGTCTATAATGAATATTTATTGACTGGCAAACGAAAAAAATATGCCTTTACAGCATTTGATATGGACAATATTTTACATACGTTTCAGCGAAGTGTACTAGAAATGAAAAAGTATCAGGCAGATATTTTCTCCAATGAACCCGTGGACTTTGAGGATTTTGAGCAAACCCTTGAAAAATGGCACTGTAAAGGGTGTAATTTTAAAGAGTTATGTGTGCAGAATTGAGTAGAAAAATGAAGTGAGTTACCAAAAAGTGACCAATTAAATTAAGTCATCAAAATAGTCACTAGCTTTATTTTTATCTCTTTACTAGTTATATGTCTTTAAATGTAAACCGTGATTTTTATATCAGAGTACCTAGAGATAAGAAATTATTTTAAGGAAAAACACTCTAGTTTTGTGATAATACTTCCATTATCACGTTTTTATTGGTAGTATATTGGATTGTTAGTATATTATACTAAGAAATTGTGTTTTCTGCAATAAAGCTGAGAAGGAGGAGAATAATGAAAAAATTATTTATTGTATTACTAGCAGCATTTGTATTTGCAGTAGTAAATCCAACAAAATCAGAAGCAAAAGTGATGTATGATGGAGCCGAAGTTGTAAAAGGCCAAACCGGAAAAATGACCTTTAAAAAAGACATCAAGGTATACAAGAAAAATCCAAATGGTACATTTGATTCGTTAGTGGTAAAGCGAAATAACTTCTTTAAAACGTATGATATTGAAAAATATGATGGCAAAACGTTCTACCAAATGGGGCAATATCGAGTACAAGCAACAGATTTGGTAGTTTTCAAAGAAGTGCCAATAAAAATTCGTTCATCTTTCTATAACAATCCAACTTATATTTATATTAATCGTGATGGTATTACTAATAGTTACGGAAGTTACTTCAGAGAACAAGAAGGCTACTCGTATATTTCTTTCTCGGATACAAATAATGGACAAAAACTTAATTTTTGCTCTGGCGATAGTGATGGTTCTTACGATCCGTGTCTTTATTATCTCGGTACAGATCTTAAGATCGCTGAGACAAAATCGAGAGATAGCAATGTACGTTATGAGTTAACAAAAGATGCAGGTGGGAAAAGCACGCCATTAAACGAAGCTAAAACTGAAACAATGTATGCAAAGGGAACCACTTTTTCATCGTATGGTACTGAAGTTAATGGTTATCTAGAAGTATCGGACTCAAAAGGTTACACTTGGCTTCCGGTAGATTTATTAAAGCCAGTTGGAGATAAGTGATAGATTAGGAATTATATAAAGCCCTCTTATTAATATTTGTTAAGGGGGTTTTTTTATATGGTAGGTTGACTTGCGGATAATTGTACACAATTTATAAGTAGTACACCAAATATAGAAAATTGGTGGAATGGTAGAAGGGTAAAATTATGTTGAGGTAAAACACAACACATTGTTTTTGTTAAATTTATCCTTCGTTATAATGTTTTTAGTAAAATATTGGAATGTTAATGTGTAATACTAAGAAATTATATGTTTTCTAAACTTAATTAAGTAGGAGGAGAATAATGAAAAAATTTTTTATGGTGCTACTAGCAGCATTTGTATTAGCTGTAGTAAATCCAACAAAATCAGAAGCAAAAGTGATGTATGATGGAGCAGAAGTTGTAAAAGGCCAAACAGGAAAAATGACCTTTAAAAAAGATATCAAGGTGTACAAGAAAAATCCAAATGGTACGTTTGATTCGTTAGTGGTAAAGCGAAATAACTTCTTTAAAACGTATGATATTGAAAAATATGATGGCAAAACATTTTACCAGATGGGGCAATATCGGGTACAAGCAACAGATTTGGTAGTTTTCAAAGAAGTACCAATAAAAATTCGTTCATCTTTCTATAACAATCCAACTTATATTTATATTAATCGTGATGGTATTGCTAGTAGTTACGGAAGTGACTTCAGAAAAGAAGAATTATGGGGTATTTCTTTCAAGGATACAAATAATGGACAACTACTGAAGTATTGCGACAGTGGTGATGGTACTTACGAATTTTGTTATGAATATCCTGGTATAGACCTTAAAATCGCTGAGACAATATCGAGAGATAGAGGTGTACGTTATGAACTAACAGGTGATGCAGAAGGGAAAGGCGTTCCATTAAAAGAATCAAAAACTGAAAGATTTATGAAAAAGGGAAGTATTGTTTATTCATGGTATAATGAAATTAATGGCTATATATATGTAGTCGATAAGTTAGAAGGAAGACACGATAGTGCTGTTTGGTTGCCGATGAATTTATTAAAGCCAGTTGGAGATAAGTAATAGATTAGGAATTATATAAAGCTCTCTCAATAAGTATTTGTTAAGAGGGCTATTTTTTATGGTTGGTTGATATGCGAACAGGATGTTTGATGATGTCTTGGACTTAACTGGAACTTTGAGGATTTTGAGCAATGTATGTAGAATGAGCAGAAAATGAAGAAGAATGAATGTCATACCTAACTAGGTGTGGCTTTTTATTATGTTTCATAATTTTTGTACTTACAACCCATTATATAAGTAGATGGGAGGTGTTGATTTATGGAGTATGAATATAAAGTGAAGTTTTACTTTGACGAAGGCCGTGAAGAAGAATATAAAATCAAGAATAATATTGAACAAGAAACTTTTACAGAAGAACTTTCAAATGGGCTCAATGAGAAGTCTTGGTATTCATTTACTGAAACAGAACATTATAAAACGATTTTAATCAGTACTAAAGAGGTTTATCAAGTAGTAGTAGAAAAAAATATTTTAGAATTTGATTAATCAAATGTATGAAGTCACATCTAACTTGGTGTGGCTTTTTGGCTTTAATAAGGCTGTTTTCTAAAAGTATGTAGCTGTTAAAAAATAAAGACAGGATAAATCTACAAATTGATGTAGAATCAATTCTGTCTTTTTTTGATTTTTCATAAATTGAAGCACACGGCTCATTGAAATATTAAACTTTTGCTATCAAAATTTACGTACAAATGTTTGATACATTATAGCAGTTAGAGATGCGATTTCATCATTGATTGCTTCAATGTGGATACGATTCGTTAAATTTGTATTTGTATTATCTAAATTTTTAATTACAGCAATCTTTTCACCATTTAACGTTAAAGTTCCTGAATTAGTGTAATCTTTCTCAAATTGGTACACGTCCCCGTTGATCAGAAAAGTTTGCACCTTTTCAATTAATTGCACACGCTTTTGTGTAATTGAAACCTTATCCATTGCATTGCGGCTATATAGTGTATAACGAATACCTGTAAATATGCAATCGATTTTGTATATTGAATTATTCTCAATTGAAATAGCATTATAGCAATATGGCATTCCGTATCGGAGAAGCGTATGAAACAGTTGTGTTAGGATACGGTGGCGATTTTTTTTGAGGATACTTATCACTTTGTTGTCCTTGTTATAAATGGGAATGCTTGTGTGATATAAATCTAATTCTGGGATGCTATATGAATAAATCTGCAATGATGTCTCTCCTCAATTATCTCTTAAATAATTCAATCAATATCAATTTTAATATAAAATTGATATCTTTGTCCAAATGAATTGTACCGTTAGCGAATAACAACATTTTTTTAGAAAACTGCCTTTTTTATGAACTCTACAACGTCATGGTTTTTCAATAGCCGATGCAGAAAATGTAATTCATCTTGGGTCAACAATTAACAGAAGTCTCTTCAAATGTTGTGTATAAATGGAAATATTTATGCGGATACATCTGATTTGAGGTATTATTAAATGAAAGATGTCATTATTATCTAGGAACAAAATGCTGGAATAGGAGAGGTTTTATTGAATGATAAAAAATGGGGGATAGTGTTCTCGTTTATTTTCGGTGGTTTAGCTATTTTCCTTATATTGATTCTGTTGACTGTTTCGTTTTTTGGTCAAGAAATAATAGAATACCTTAGAGATGGGTTTTCAGAGAAATACTAGATATATTTCATTTTGACGTTGAAGAAATGGAGGGAGGGGATTACATGACTAAAAAACAACATCATATTCCATTTTTGAAAAGACCTTGGGTATCTTCTATTGGTGTATTCGTATTGTCACAAATCATCTTTATTACATTTGAAGTAACAGGGTGGATACCTAATTATCGAGATTTTGGTGGAACGTTATTTGGAAGAATTACTGAAGCCTCAATTTTCAGAGAGTGGTTTACTTTTTATGAAACACAACATTTTAATTTACTTACTATCTTTTTTGGTGTCGTATTTCTCGTGCCTGGAATAATAGGTGCGATAAAAAACGTTTTTTCACTAAGATCTACATAAGTAAAGTCTAGTGACAATATAAATAGAGCATTCACCCATTAAAGGGGCTGTCGGTAGACAGCCCCTTCTATAAACTATGTTGAAAGCCTCCAATTCTCAGCAGCTTGTCGAATATTAATAAAATGACGATACACACCTTCTTCTTTAATAAGTGAATGATGCGTCCCTTTTTGGATAACTTTACCGTCTTCAATGACAATAATTTGATTTGCATTTTGTATCGTGGATAGACGGTGAGCGATGATGATTGTTGTTTTTCCTTGAATTAATTCATCTAGTGCAGCTTGAAGGAGCGTTTCGTTTTCAGGATCAAGACTTGCAGTCGCTTCATCTAATATAATAATAGGTGCATTTTTCAAAATAGCACGTGCAATTGAGATTCGTTGTTTCTCACCCCCTGATAGAGAAGAGCCACCGTCAGTGAGAACTGTATCATAACCGTTTTCAAGTGACATAATAAAGTCGTGGCATTGTGCTTTTGTCGCTGCATCAATGATTTCGTCTTTCGAAGCATTCGGATTTCCGAAAAGAATATTATTATAAATGGTATCGTTGAACAAATATACCTTTTGGAATACCATGCTGATGGATGATAATAGGTTATTTAGCTTTATCGTTTGAATGTTGATACCATCAATAGATATAGAACCTTTATTCACATCATAAAAACGAGCAATCAAATTGCACAAAGTCGTTTTACCTGAGCCTGATGGGCCGACAATCGCAGTGGTTGTCCCTTCTTTAATAGTAAAAGTTACATCTTGAATGATGGGTCTTTCATCGTATGCGAAGGAAACTTTATCAAACTGAATATTATAGTGTTTAAGATTGATATTTTCTCCTTTCTCGTCAATGGATGTCGTGTTTTCAATTGTTTCAAGTTTATCAAGTGTATTGTCTATTGTTTCTAGAACATGTATAGCATCGCTTATTGGTTCAATGCTATCAAACATCACAAATGAAAACAGTGTAATTAAAAACATATCAGCTAGCACCATTTCCCCATTTGTAACCAAGTAGGCTCCAACAAATACGAGAAGTACGGAAGAAAACTTCAGAGCCATTCGATGTCCAACGTTGAAAGTGCCAAAGCCTTTCTGAATCGTCAAATTGATTTGTTTGCTATTGCGAAAGGCTTCCTGTACATTACGAGATGCAATTCCTTCTTGATTAAAGTTTTTAATGACTGCCATCCCACGTAAATATTCTAATGTAGCGCTCACAAGTTGATGTTGACTTTTTTGATGATAAACAGCATTTTTTCTACTATGATTTTGAATTAGTCTTAAGAAGAGAGAAGAGACGGCAACACCGCTAATAGCAACTAAAGCCATAATTGGTTGATATAGTAGTAAGAAAAGAATCATCGTGAATGTCATAATATATCCATTCACTACAACATCGATCATTTTGATGCCCATCATTTCAAAAAATGATAGGTCCGTTGTAACCGCACTATTAATGTCACCTGTCCGATGTTTATGAAAAAATCCTAGAGAAACTCTCTTCAATGTATTTCCCATTTTAATACGATGGTCGGCTGTTATCTCATATCCGATACTTTCCTGGTAAATAGCTTTTATATAGGCGAAGATAAATCGACCTATAATTGCTAAAATTAAAAAAGATAAAAGAAACCAAATAGTGTTTATTTCTAACGGCTTTATTCCGTAATAATCATTAAGCATAAATTGCAAACCAGTAGCGGTGATGACGATAGGAAGGGCAATACAAATAGAATGGAAAAATGAGAAAACAAAACCTAAATATAAACGTTTTTTATATGGACCAACCCAATGAATGATTCGCTTTATAATTTTAATCATTTGGTGATACCTCCTGCGAGTGAACCGATTCAGATAGGAGCCCGTTCTCCTTAGAACCGATATGTGCCTTCCATAATTTTTGATAAAGTTCATTATTTGAGAGCAGTTCCTCATGAGTACCAATACTTTGGATACTACCATCTTGTAAGACAACAATTTGATCAGCATGCTTAATAGTTGATAATCTGTGAGCAATAACGATAAGTGTTTTATCTTTCGCAAGCTCATTAAAAGCTTTTTGAATTTCTGATTCGTTTTCAGGATCTGTAAAAGCTGTTGCTTCATCAAGTATAATAATAGGTGCGTCTTTTAAGATAGCTCGGGCAATAGCAATACGCTGTTTTTCACCGCCAGACAGTTTATTGCCAGCTTCACCGGAATCAGTATCATAGCCATTTTCTAAACGAGAAATAAATGTATCACATTTTGCTAGGCGTGCTGCTCTGTAAACTTTTTCATCACTAGCATGCGGATTGCCCATTCGAATATTCTCTAAAAGGCTTGTTTTAAATAAAAAATTATCCTGAGCAACATAGCTAATCAGTGTTGAAAGGTTATTTGGATGAATATCTTTAATGTTTTTATTTCCAATGGTAATACCGCCATCTGTCACATCCCAGAAGCGTGTAAGCAGTTTGGCGATGGTTGATTTACCACTTCCTGACGGGCCGACAAGTGCGGTGTAACTTCTTTCAGGTATAGTTAATGACAGGTTTTCAATCACTTTCCGCTTATCATCGTACGCAAATGATACATGGTTAATCGCAATATCATAATTTGTTGGAGTTGCAGCAAGTTCCTTATCAACAATAGGAAGCGATTCTAGATTTAAATATGCTTTTGTGTCATCGATCGCATATTCAATTGCTTTGAAATCATTGACGAAAACGGTAAACTTCATAAGCGGGTAAATAAGTCCCATTGATAAAATAAGACAAATAATTAACTGTGCTGGGTCAATGGCATTGCTATGATAAAGCCATAAACCGATTGGTAGAGTTCCGACAAGGGTAGAAGGTAAAATAGCATTACCTAATGTCATCCATGGCCATGTACTGTGGAACCATTTCATCGTATAATTTTTAAAGTCTATAATAGTATTGGAAAACTTTTCATAAGAAGCATTTGTCTGATTAAATGTTTTGATAACCTCGATTCCTTCGACGTATTCTACAATGATACTATTCATATGATTGCTAGCATCCATATAATGTTGATATTGCGTGTTGAAGTTCCTCATCATGAAGGCGTAAACGATAAAAGCAATTGGAACTGTTACTAGTGACGCTAGTGCTAGCCGATAATCGATTGTTAGCATATAGATGAAGACACCAATTGGCAATAATAAGTTTGAGATGCCTTCTGGAATAATATGAGCAAGTGGCAATTCCAGTGTTTCAACCCGGTCGATGATGACATTTTTGGTCTTTCCAACGGATTGGTTAAGGATATCGCCAAGGGGTGCTCGTAATAATTTTTCAGCAAGCTGTAGACGTATTTCTTCAAGGATATTATAAGCGGCTCGATGTGAGAAATAACTTGATATTGCATGAAATAATGTTTGAGCAAAGTAACCTATTGTTGCAATCGCAATCCAGAAGAAAATGACTTGCATCGTTTGTGTCCCATCAATTAAATGTGTGAGTATTTGATAAACAGCTACATATGGAACAAGCCCGCCAATTACACTAATAATAGCTAATATCACAGATTGGGTCAGGGGCGTTTTGGAACTACCTGCAAATTGAATGATTGACTTTATCCAATGTTCTTTTTTTTCATTATGTTCCAAGGTTTCACATCCTTTGTTCGTTGAATATTGTTATTTTCTTGATAGTGCCATGAGCCAATTCAATTGTTCCATCACAACAGAGCGAAATCATCTCAGGGTCATGGGTTATAAGGAATACTTGCTTGTTTTGATTTCGTAAAACATTCATGCAATCAGCAAATTGTTTCATATGATGATAATCGAGTCCACTTGTCGGTTCATCCATAATAATCAGTTGTTTATCTGCTGCAATTGCTGAAAGTATGGCTACACGCTGTTTTTCACCACCGGATAGCGACATAGGATGAGCATCTTTAAATTGAATGACATCCAGTAGAGACAATAGCTCAAGCGCCTGACTTTCATTAGGTTCAGGCATGGAAAGAAGGATTTCTGATAAAACACTTTCTGTAAATAATTGATGATGTACATCCTGCATCACAATACTACTTGCTTTAAGGCACTGTTTTTTCTTATATGTCATTTTGTTTATTTGAAATCTAGGAGAGGATTTCTTGTAGAGGCCTGTTAAAGATTTAGCAAACGTTGATTTACCTGCTCCATTGTGACCAGTAATAGCAAATATTGTTGGAAACGGAAGATCGAACTCTTTTATATTAAGTTGAAAATCATGATTGAAGTGAGTGAGTGCATCAGCTTTAAAATGTGAGCTCTGATTGAAAGGGGAAGTCTGTTGAGATACCAATTCTTCTAGATGAATAGCTCGAAGACCAAGCTGATAAAGCACCTCATTAGACATATTGAGCAACTCGTTTTGTAGAAAGATATGTTTAATTTTACCTTCTTCCATTAGAACAAAACGGTCAGCGAGTGTCTTTAAGTAATGAAGTCGATGTTCAGATATAATAATGGTTTTACCTTGACGTTTCCAAAGACCAATCATTTCTCTTAGTTTTGTTGTTGTTTCGTCATCTAAATTCGCTGAGGGTTCATCAAGGATGATAACTGGGGGATCATGAATAGCAACAGATGCACATGCTATAAGCTGTTTTTCACCACCGGATAGATGAAACAAATTCCGTTTTAAAAGAGGATGTAGGCCAAGCTGTTCAACGATTGCAGCTTTTCTATCGAGTATTTTCTCTGACGGCAATCCAAAGTTTTCTACCGTAAAGACAAGCTCACTATCGGTATCAATGTTATAAAATTGTGTTTTAGGATTTTGAAAGACTGAACCGGTGCGTTTAGCAATTTCATGAATCTCCAAATCTTGAATGATTTCATTATCCAAAAGTATTGAACCTTCCAAATGTCCACCAATGTAATGGGGGATAAGACCGTTCAATAATCTTGTAATTGTTGTTTTTCCGCAACCGGATTTACCACATAGTACAATTACTTCGCCTTGTGAGATATTTAAATTAATATCCCGTAATGCCATTTTTGTTTGATTGCTATATTGAAATGAAACATTCTTGAGTCGAATCATAAAAGGACCTCCCAAAAGAATACTAACCATATTAAAATACTTATGAAGATCAACAAAAAATCTTGCGCGTAAAAATGAAGCTGGCATACATTTGTTCTCATTACTGGCGCGGATAATCCACGTGTTAATGATGTCATCGTTAATTCATCCCCAATCTTTGAGGCGGACACCATGAGCGGAATTAGACGATATTCCATTGCTTTTATGGGACGAAATAACACGGAGGGTCCTGTCAGCCCACGGAATGCCATTGCCTGCTGAATATAAAGATACTCATAACTGAGCGTAGGGAAAAAGCGAAACATTACAGATAGTGCAATAATTAAACCTTTAGGGAAATGTAATGTCTCCATCGCTGCAATAAGCTCACTTATAGACGTAGTAGACAATAAAAAATAGCCCATCATGATACCGGGAAGTAATCGTAAGGAAATGGAGATTATCCCTAGTGACAGATAAAAAATAAAACCATGTAAATAAGGAGCTAGAGTAAACTGAAAGATTGATACAGACAACAGTAAAATCAGATAATAAGATGCTGCCTTATATTTTTGATAAATGAACAATAAAATAACTGGAATAAACCATAAGATTGGGAGTATGTATTGGAACCAACCGCTTTGGGGAGCACTCACTGTGACAATGTTGATAGTAAGTGTCAACAATAATTTGGTCCTTGGATCTATCTGAAAGTTGCTTCGTTCCATTTATACAATCCCCGATTTCATAAAATGCTTTGATAAAAGTCTCGTACCAATTGTGCCTCCTATAAGACTTGCAATAAATGTCACAAAAATGAAAAGAAATAATGTCCAATCGGGAATGTAACTGTTTAATGTATTTGCATACTCAACACCATATTGAGCGGTAATATTAGAAAAATAAGTTGTTCTATGAATGTAAATAGGAAGGTACATGCCAATTGTCCATAAACTAAACACAGCATATGAGAGAGACATAGTGAAAGAATTTGATCTAAGCTTTATAAAAAGCACGTCAGCAATAAGGCCACAGATCAGCCCAGCTAGAAGAGGATAGAAACCATTTCCACCCATCAACATCATAATTAATCCACATATAACCCCACTTAAGGTAATCATGCCGAACTTTTCAGATTTTGCTAAAAACAAAATAAATGGAACTCCACCAAAAATACCAATTAGAACAGGTAAGATAGCATTAAAAATGGGCATGTAACCTAGTAACGAGATTGCAAATAGAATAACGAAATAAATACTCGTATAAATTCCAACTGTCATAAAGTCTTCTGTCCGTAATGCAATTTTTTTTTGCATAGTAATTACTCCTTTCAAAATAAGAAATAAAAATTGATTTGTTATTTGGAATATTTAGGGTATATCCAAATCGAGTATATTTGATAATGATTATCAATGTCAACTAATAATAAAAAATGGAAAATAGTTAACAAAAATAACGAATATATACTATTGTAATTATTTTTAGAATATTTTAGTATTTAATACAAACGAGTGAAAATGATATTCATTATCAATTAGTTCGTTAAGTTTACCATATTCTAAAATATATTAGAAAGTGTGGAATTTATTTGTTGAAAATCAGTCATATCCAATGCAGAGTGAACAATATTAAAAAGGCTGTTAGTAATTTCGAAAAGGCTGGATTTCAAGTTGAGTGGGGGAGGAACCCCAAAAATTCACTTAATGCTTTTATATGGTTTGAACAAGGTCCTTTTATTGAATTGTTTGAAATGAAATGGTTTATGTCACCTATTAGTGTTCCTCTAGGGATCATTTATGGAAATTCGATGCACGAGCGTTGGATGAAATGGATGGATCAACGGGAAGGCTTCATAGATTTTGCTTTAGAAGGATATAAAGAAGATATAGCTAAGCAAGATAATTTACAGGTAGTTAGGAAAGAAATAAATAATTTAGGAATTAGAACTTCTAAAGTGCTGAACGGTAGGAGGAAGAAGCCGACAGGAGAAATTGTAACTTACGGATTTTTCTCAATGTCTCCTAGGGAATTACCTTTTGTTGTTTCAGCGTATAGTACACCTCAAAGGCCTAAACATATCCATCATTCAAATGGGTCTAAATATATCCACTCGATGTCGATTAGTTGCACAAAAGATTCATCGGAAGTGTTAAATGCAATTTTGAAAGACAATGTAAAGTTGAATGTCAATGTGGATACTGTATTCAAAATAGACAGCATTACAATCGAAGGATTATTAGAAAAGATTGACCCCCAGTTACTACATGGGGCAAATTTGATGAACAAAGAATACATATTACTTGAGAAAAAAGGTGAGGTTTTAAGTGAGCAAAACGTTGAAGAACTTAAAAAATGAAATATACAAATTAAACGCACAAGGGATAGAACTATGGACTAGCGATGGTAAGTTAAATTTCAAGGCAGGAAAAGATCAATTAACAGAAGAAATCATGACGTTTCTTAAAACTTATAAAGAAGAGTTAATCGATGTGTTAGAACACGAGGGAAAAGACAATACGTTTCCATTAACGCCTATTCAATCAGCTTATTTAGTAGGGAGTATGGATAGTTTCGAATACGGAGGAGTATCTAGTCATATTTATATGGAGCTCGATTATCCACATCTAGATAAGGAAAAAGTCGAGCATGTGTGGATGTCATTGATAAGTCGTCATGAGATGTTAAGAACTACAATGAATCAAAGCGGATACCAAAGTGTATTGGAAGAAATACCGAGATTAGAAATATATCATGAAGACTTGACTACTAATGGTGTAGATGACTGTAATCGTCTAAATACAATCAGACAAGAGTTGGGCAATAAAAGATATTCTCCAGATTGTTGGCCGCTATTTGATATTGCATTGAGTAAAAGATTGCAGGGGACAACTATGCATGTGTCTTTTGATTTTTTAATTGTTGATTGGGCAAGTATTTGGATACTGATTCAAGAGTTTGAAGTACTTTATTTTAATGAAAACGTAACATTACCTGATAATGATTTTACTTTTAAAGAGTATGTGAAGTTAGAAGAAGCTAGGAGATATCAAAATAAATATAAAGAAGATAGTGATTATTGGCTTAACAGAGTAATGGATTTCCCGACTTCACCAACATTACCTAAATTACCATTAGTACAAGACGAAAAATCCTTTGAACGTTATTTTATCCAATTAAAAAAAGACGATTGGGATAAATTAAAAGTCTCTATTTCTAATAAGGGTAAAACGGCTACGAGTGTGTTGTTCACCGTATATAGTCAATGTTTAGCTAAATGGAGTGTAAACAAGCATTTTATCATCAATCTTATTCTTTTAAATAGATTACCTGTCCATCCAGATGTTAACCGTATTGTTGGTGATTTTACATCCATTAATTTAACAGAGGTTGACTTTAGCAATACACGCACGTCGTTTATGAGTGATGTGAATGACGTACAACAACAAATGTTTCGTGATTTAGATCATAGTAGCTTTTCGGGAGTAGAGGTGTTGAGGGAACTTACAAGAAAGAAAGGTCAAGCTCACGCTTTTATGCCATTTGTTTTTACGAGTGCCATTAACCTAGTTGATTCACAAGGTCAAATAGGGAAAATGAATGAATACGGTATTAGTCAAACACCACAAGTATTTATTGATTGCCAAGTTATGAATGATGACAATGGCTTACGGGTGAACTGGGATGTGAGAAAAGGCGTTTTTCCTCCTAATTTAATTCATGATATGTTTTCATCATTTGAAACAGCCTTATTAAGATTAGTGCATGATGATAAAGCGTGGGAATCGACGTCATTAATTACATTGCCAAATGAACAAATTAAAGTCAGGGAAAGAGTAAATAATACTACAAATAGTAACGTACCAAAGCGGCTGTTACACCAAGGATTTTTTGAACAAACATCGCTACAGCCAAATAAAATAGCGATTATCGATGGTGATCATCATTATACATATCAAGAACTGCGCGACATGGTGTATAAATTAGGAACCTTACTTAAGCAGTATCAGGTGAAAGAAGGCACTAAAGTAGCGATCATCTCCGATAAATCTGTATATCAAGTTACTAGTGTGTTAGCACTACTATCTTTAGGCGCAGTCTATGTTCCAATTGACAAGGCACAGCCGATTAGTCGAATAAAAAAAATAATCGATCAAAGTCAAGTATCGGCCATTTTAGTTGATGGACCGGATCCAATATATGACAGCTTAAAGGAACAACTAATACTCTACAATCAATTTGAAGAAGTTGAAACATCATTATATGACGTTTATGAAGGGGATTCCGACGCTCTCGCTTACATTATTTTCACTTCTGGTTCAACCGGAGAACCAAAAGGTGTAGCCATGTCCCATGCCTCAGCAATGAATACAATTGAAGATATTAATAGACGATTTTGTATTACGGGTAATGATAGTGTTCTGGCATTATCAAAACTCAATTTTGACCTCTCAGTCTATGACATTTTTGGTTTATTATCCGTTGGTGGTACGATTGTTTATCCTGAACAGGGACACCTATATGATGCTGATTACTGGCTAGAGTGTATCAAAACGAAGAAGATAACACTGTGGAATACAGTACCAGCACTTATGAAAATGCTTCTAAATGTTGATGAAATAGAGCAGATAAATATCAATACAATGAAAACTATTTTGTTATCTGGTGATTGGGTACCACCTAAAATGATTAAACAGTGTTCATCTGTTTTTCCGAAAAGTGGCATCATTGCCTTGGGCGGCGCAACAGAAGCGGGCATCTGGTCAAACTATCACGTATGTTGTGAAGAAGACTTTGATAATGAATCAATACCTTATGGATACCCATTAGCTAATCAACGGTTTTATATTTTGGATGAAAATAATGATGATTGTCCGAATTGGGTTCGTGGAGAATTATATATTGGCGGCGAAAGCCTTGCACAAGGATACTACAATAATCCTGAAATAACGAAGGAGCGTTTTATTACAAATGTTAAACAAGAAAGATTATATAAAACAGGTGACTTTGGAAGATATATTGATAATGGGGAAATAGAATTTATAGGGCGTCTTGATAATCAAGTGAAGCTACGAGGAAATCTCGTTAATTTGGGAGAAATAGAATCATTATTAAATAAAAATGAGCTAATTGATACCTCATGTGTTGTCGTACTTGATGATAAACATCTTTATGCGGTTGTTAAATTGGATTCCGATAGCTATAAAAACGTTCATAGTAATGATTTAATAAACTATCTTGCAAATTTATTACCACAATATATGGTGCCAGTAAAAATATTTATTGTTTCCGATCTTCAATTAAATGCTAACGCTAAATTAGACCGCCAGTACATTAAAAATCAAGCACAACTACTAGTTGCGGAAAGTACAAAAGATGATGAAATAGAAGTTGAACAAACTGGAATGCGAAATCAATTCGAAGAAATACTCATTCATTTAGCAACTGAAGTGTTAGATGTAGATCACATTCAAGTAAGTAAAAATTTATACGATTATGGTGCAGATTCCTTAACATTATCTCAATTAGCAGGAAAAATAAAAAAAATCATTGAGAATGATAATCAATTTAGAGATGTAACATTTGATTTTATTCTCAGACAACTTCTAAATGAGCCGATAATGGAATCACTTGCTCATAAATTACTTCAATATTCAGTTAGAGAAACGGATGATTCAGACCTATTTGTAGAAATAAACAATTCTAAATCGATAGGCTTATTAAAAGAAGAATCGTCTTCGCATGGAGATCCTTTACGTATTGTCGTACATGCAGGGTTAGGGACGATGAATGCTTTCAAATATTTGAACAAACATTTAGCAAAACAAACTGTTGGTACAGTTGTAAGTATCTCCGTTCAAGACATAAATCAATATTTAGCTATTGATTCTTCAATACTAATTGAGAGTTTAGCAGACGATTATGTCTTACAAATAGTAAATAGAGAACCAAGTCAAGTTCAATTGATAGGCTATTGTATGGGTGGACTTATAGCACTTGAAATCGCAAGAAGATTAATGGAAAGAGGAATTGAAATTCTTGACTTTACATTAATTGATAGTGCTCCTGTTTTGTATGATATTGAAGATTCAATACCTTTAGAATTAATTTTTATTACAAACTTCTACATTACTGTTGAAGACGTATACGAAGGAGCAACAAATAAAGAATTAATGGATGCTATTATATATGTTTTTTATAAAAACAATGAAAGTCTAAGTGCATCAAGTCTTGAAGAGCTAAAAAATGATACAAAATATAAAACGGTCTACCAATTTATAAAGAAATTATCGCAATTAAGTAGAAAACAACGATTTAAAGATTATAGGGAAGCAATTGAACAGAGGACTGGTGAAATAGTTCCGGATGAAATGTTGGAAGGATACTACAACATTTATTTACAAAGTTTTAAAGGATCAAATGTACGACCAATGGCTTATTTTGGTGATATTCGTTATTTAGCTGCAAAAGAAGAAATGGACTTCATCTTCACGAATCAACAAGATACATTGAATTTTTGGAAAGAACTATGCATTGGGGAATTTGAAGAAATACCAATT
This sequence comes from Lysinibacillus sp. NPDC056185, assembly GCF_047737915.1. Lineage (NCBI taxonomy): Bacteria > Bacillati > Bacillota > Bacilli > Caryophanales > Bacillaceae > Lysinibacillus > Lysinibacillus sp. NPDC056185. Next base: position 21,827 of record NZ_JBLLLQ010000037.1, on the reverse strand, counting down.
GAAGGGAACCATATTACATGTATTGAAGAGGAAGATAATGCATGTAAAGTTGCTGAAAGACTACTAGATCCAATCAATAAACGAATAGGGAGTATAAATCATCATGAATAAAAAATCGATAGGAATTGTTGGTGCAACAGGTCAAGTAGGTGTAGGAGTTGTCGAAACGTTATTAAAAAACAGTCAATATCAATTATTACTTGGAAGTAGAAAGGTAGACAAGCTAATAGAGAAGTATGGTCAAGAGTCAGAAGCTATTGTATATAAAGTTGTCGATGTTTTTGATGAAGAAAATATAGTTTCATTTTGCAATCGCTGTGATTTAGTCATTAATGCAGTTGGACCTTCTTCCATTGTCCTTGATCGTGTAGCAAATGCTTGTATGCAAACGAACACGAACTATATCGATGTATCTGGGGATAAGACGATGAAAAAGGCGATAGAGGAAGCTTTTATTAAGCATGAAAGCGCCACAACACTTGCTCTTTCAGCTGGTGTGTATCCAGGTTTGACTGAAATGTTTGTAGCATTTTTGCTACAACAAAGCAAGGAAACCGTTGATCATATTAGTTGTTATTTTGCTGGTAAAGGTACCTTTTCTGAAACAGGGGCTTATGACATTGTATCAAGCCTAGAAAAAGATGAAGGCTATGGAATGTCCTATTACAGTAACGATGAAATAAAGAAATTAACTTCGGAGATAGGTAGCCAAAAACAATTACCAACACCGTTTAATCAAGTTTATACCTTACCGATTATGAGTGAAGAATTTATTGCCTGTTTAAAAGAGTACAAGATTGCCGATGCCTATTTTTATAATACCTTCCCAACAACGAAATTACTTAGTGATTTCATTATGATAAAGGCCATGCAGCAATTTAAGACCGAAGATGAAAAGCGAGCTTCTGCTAATCGATTGATTAATTCCTTCAATTTACAAGATGAAAATGAAGGATTCATTATTTATGTTGTATTGGAGGAAAAAGGGAAGAGGCTAACAACTTGGTTAATGAGTAATACCAATTGGAACTATTGCTCTGGTGTTGTGGCTGCTTGTGTAGCTATGCAAATGCTAGAAATATGCATAGCAAATAAAAAAGGGTGTCACTTCGCACAATCAATTGTAGATATTGAAGAGCTCTTTAATCAACTATTAAGAACGGAATATATCTCAATTACAAGGGAGAAATAATGTGGATGTAGAGGAAATGAAAATCATTAACATGATACAAGGCTATTCACAATCGTATGTCGTATACAGCGCGGTGGAATTAGGCATATTTAATGCATTGTATAAAAAAAGCATGACGAGTCATCAACTGGCTACAAAACTACAACTTTCTCATTCGTTATTAGAGCGATTTATGAAGGTACTTGTAGCAATGGAATTTGTTAAACAGGTGGATGCTCAATATTCTTCAACGTCTTTAGGGGATAAATTATCTCAAGATAGCGAAGAATCAATGGCAGCAATGATTCTATTTAATGGACGCATTTGTATGAAAGCATGGGGTTATTTTTATGATGCATTAAAAAGAAATAGCTCTCCTATTGAGCTCATGAAGGGAGAAGCATTTTTTGAGGTAAATGCGATGAGTCATGATCGATTAAGTACGTTTAATCAAATGATGCGTCAAGCAAGTATGCAGTTAAATTTAAATCTATTATGCGAAACAAGAAATATCGATGAAATTAAGAAAATTACTGATATAGGAGGTGGTGCTGGAGATGTAATGGTGCAACTTTTAGAGGGGTTTCCTTATGCTGAGGGCATCATTCTTGACAAGGACTATATAAGGGAAGAAGCCGAACAAACAATTCACACTCATCGTTTAAAAGAACGTTGTCGATTTGTTGAAGGAGACTTCTTTTTACCAATTGAACATCAATCGGATGTTTATGTATTATCTAGGATTCTACATGATTGGGATGATCATAAAGTAAGTTTAATACTACGAAATATTGCGGACGTTATGACAGATGAAAATGTCTTGTTTATTATAGAAAAATTACTTCCTGAAAAAGTGACTAAACAAACACTACCCGCATTTTTAGGTGATATGCATATTTGGGCATTATGTAATGGCAAGGAGAGAACTGAAAAAGAATATGAAGAACTACTCCATCAAGAACATTTATATATTGCCAAAAAGCATTTACTAAATTCAGATATTGTCGTACTGGAGGTTAAAAAAAATGTACAAAATACAAACAGAAGATATGATTACGAAGTTTGTGGAGCACTATGAAAATGCTGGCTACCTTGAACAATTATCTTTAGCAGATGCATTAAAAAATTGGGCTGATGAATACAATGGTAAAGTTGCTCTAGTAGACCAAACTGGATCTTTAACTTATGAGGAATTGTATCAATCAGCGAATTTACTAGGACAAGGGTTAATAGCTAAAGGCATTAAAAAAGGAGACAATGTACTCGTACAATTACCGAACAATATGTATTTTGTAAAGGTATGTTTTTCCTTATTTATTATGGGTGCAAGGCCAATCCTGTTATTGCCGACACATAGAGAAAAAGACATTACGAATATCTCTAAATTAACGGAACCAGTAGCGATGATTATTCCATCATCTTTTCTTGGTCATGATTATAAATCCATGGCTATGAAAGTAGCAAAAGAACAGTCGAGTATTTCCCTAATTATTACGGATGAATCTAATGAAACATTTATTTCTTTACAAGATATAGAGGCTGAGATGCGCGAACAAAATAATGATTTGATGGAACATCAATCCTCTTATAAAGAAATCGCTCTATTTTTACTTTCAGGTGGCACTACAGGTACACCAAAAGTCATCCCCAAATTGCATACTGCCTACTTATATAATGCTAAAGCTGCAGCAGACCATTGTCGTGTGACTCAAAAAAGTACTTATCTCGCCGTATTATCCATTGCACATGATTATCCTCTTTGTTCACCCGGAGTAATGGGGACTTTATGTAAAGGAGGTAAAGTTGTTCTAAGTTCAACGAGTACATTTGACGAAGTCCTTGACTGGATAGAAAAAGAGCGAGTCACTTTTACGTCAATCGTACCTGTCATTGCAAATTTATGGGTGGAATCTTTAGCTTTGGAAGAACATGCTGATGTATCGTCCATTGACTATATTTTATTAGGAGCGGCTAAGTTAGAAAAACAATTAGCACTACAATTGATTAAACAGTTTGAATGTAAGTTAATACAAGGTTATGGACTTGGTGAGGGAATTACCTGCTTTACTTCCCCAAATGATGATATTGAGACGATTATTTCATGTCAAGGGAGACCGATTTCTAAGGGAGATCAATTCAAAATAGTTGACGAGAATAATAATGAAGTTTCTCCAGGTGAACCAGGTGAACTTATTCAAAAAGGGCCGTATACATTCTTAGGCTATTTTAAATCTCCTGAAATTAATAGGATGAGCTTTACAGAAGATGGTTTTTTTAAAACAGGAGATAAGGCGCGCGTAACGAGTAAAGGAAATATTCAAATTCTTGGAAGGGTAAAGGAGCAGATTAATAGGGCTGGAGAAAACGTAATACCAAGTGAAGTGGAAAGCTATCTTCTAGAACATGATGAAATTATAGATGCTTCCGTAGTAGGTGTTGCCGATATGGAGTTAAGTGAACGAATATGTGCATTTGTTGTTAAAAAAGACAGGGAATTGTCCATGATTGAACTATGTAAATTTTTGATAGATATTGGTGTTGCACATTATAAACTCCCGGATCAATTAGTATATGTAGACGCTATACCCTATATAAATGTAGGAAAGTCTGACAAGAAAAAATTAGTCGCACAATATTTAGAGTAGGAGGAACTTCAATGAATCAAGCAGAGGCCGTATTAAAATGGCAAACATTTAAAGACGCAGTATGTAGTATGTTGAATCATGGGGCGGAAATAGAAGAGGATGAAAATTTGCTTCATATGGGGTTATCGTCCATTCAATTGATGAAACTGATTAATGAAAGTAAAAAATTAGGATATCGGTTAACTTTTGAACAATTGATAAAAAATCCTTATTTAAAAGATTGGAAACAATTATTTATAGAGCATTCACTAACGGGAGAACACCTACAACGTAAAGTTGAAATAGAAAATGTAGATATGTATCAACCTTTCTCATTAACAGAAGTTCAGCATGCTTATTTTGTAGGACGCTACGACGGCCAGTACCTTGGTAATGTAGGTTGTCATGGATACTTAGAGATTAATGTTCGAGATATAGATACAGAAAGACTAGCTACCTCTTGGATGAGACTACAAGAGCATCATCCTATGCTAAGATCCGTTTTTACGCAAGATGGTAAACAGTATATTTCGCCAAAAACACAAGTAAGGCCTTTAATTATTCATGACTACCGAATGGCAGATGAATATCAAATTAAACAACATTTAGAAGAGATGCGGAATGAAACATCTCATAGATTATTAAAAATTGAAGAAGGGCAAGTAGCAGAATTACAAATCACTTTATTACCTGAAAATAAAGGACGATTGTTTTTCGATATCGATCTTTTAATAGCAGATGTTCAAAGTTATCAAATTATATTAAGAGATTTAGTAGCCTTATACAATAGAAATATTCAACCACAAGCACCTCTTGAATGGAATTTTGCAACATATTTGGTTGAAAAAAATGAAGAAAATAAAAAAGAGATATCAGAGGCAAAGGCTTATTGGTCAAAAAGATTAGCAACATTACCAACTAAACCACTATTACCTGTTTCAAATAAGTCAGAAATAAATTCTAAATTTAATCGACGAACTTATTTTTTAAATGCGGAGTTGTGGAAAAGGTTACAACATGTTTCTTCAAAAGCTGGTGTAACACCGGCTATGGCATTGTTAACTATTTATAGTCATATTCTAAATAGATGGAGTGAAAATGATCATTTTTTAATAAATGTTCCGTTATTCAATCGAAAACCATCTGAAACATTAAATATCGAAGAAGTAGTAGCAGACTTTACTACTCTACTTTTATTAGAAGTCGATTTAAAGGAACAAAGATCATTTTTACAAGACGTGCAAACTATTCAAACACAATTTCATACAGATATGCAATATACGTCTTACTCAGGTGTTGATGTTCAAAGAGATTTTGTTCGTCTGCATTCCAGTGAACAACAAATTGCACCGGTTGTTTTTTCATGCAATATCGGCTCACCTTTACTAAATGAAGAATTTGTCGAAATATTTGGTGATATCCATTATATGATTTCACAAACACCACAAGTTTGGTTAGATTTTCAAGTTTTTGAGCAAGACAATGGCCTATTATTAATTTGGGATAGTTTAGATGACGTTTTTAGACCCCACATATTAGATGAGATGTTTGAAAGTTTTAAACAGAGTGTTGAACACGTATCAAATACTGAGGATTGGTCAATTCCGTTACATATTCCTATAGCAAAACAACAAAACATAAGGAAAAATGTGATAACAGAAATGGAGATTGAACCAACTTGTTTGCATGCTCCATTTTTTGAGCAAGCTCAACGATCTCCAGATGATATTGCATTGATTTCTCCTCCTACTAATATGTCGTTATCTTATGGTGCTTTGAAAGAAAAAGCACTTAGAATCGCACAATACTTAAAAAATAACGGTATAGAAAAAGGCGATGTAGTAGGTGTACTGATGGAACGAGGCATGGATCAAATAGCTGCAATCTTTGGAATTTTAGCCGCTGGTGCAGTATATGTTCCAATTGGTCTGAAGCAACCATTGTCTCGAAGAAATAAGATTTATCAAGCAGCAAATATACGTGTTGTTTTGACAGATCATCTTCAAGTGGACGATAGCTGCAGCATTACCTTTTTATCTTTTGCTGATGCAGAAAAGTGTCCACAGAGTACTGAAGTAATATACGATCCAACTTCAACCGCCTATATCATTTTTACTTCAGGTTCTACAGGAGTGCCAAAAGGTGTAGAAATGACTCATGAAGCTGCATGGAATACGATTCATGCGGTTAATCAATTAAATCGAATTGATTCTTCAGATAGCGTGTTAGCAGTTTCTGCAAATGAATTTGACTTATCCGTTTACGATATGTTTGGATTACTTGCTGTTGGTGGTCAACTCATTTTACTTAGTGAACATGAAGTTCGTAGTGCAGATAAGTGGGTATCATATATTGAAGAATTTAATGTAACGCTGTGGAATTCTGTGCCTATTCTATTTGAAATATTGTGTGCAGAACTAGAAGAAAAAGAGAAAAACCTACCATCAATTAAATTTGTTTACCTTTCAGGGGATTGGATTAAACCGGATTTAGTAAAGCAAATGAAAGCTAAAACTCCTAATGGCACACTAATAGCTATGGGGGGAGCTACTGAGGGAGGAATTTGGTCCAATTATTATCAAGTAAAAAAAGATGAAACATGTGAGTTATCTAGTATTCCATACGGATATCCATTACCAAATCAAAAATATCGTGTTGTCAACGAAAGAGGAGAAGATTGTCCAAATCAAGTAGTCGGTGAATTATGGATAGGTGGCAAAAGTATTGCAGAAGGTTATAAAGGAAATGAGGAACAAACCAAAAATCAGTTTGTATACGTCAACGGGGAAAGGTGGTATCGGACTGGAGATTATGGCAGGTATTCAGAAGACGGTATTTTAGAATTTTTAGGTCGTAAGGATGAACAAATCAAAGTAAGTGGACATCGCATTGAACTAGGTGAGATTGAGAGAAACTTGAAAAGTAATAAAAGTATTAAAGATGCTGTTGTAATGGCAACTAAAAAGAAGAACGGAAATAGTCTTCATGCTTTTATCACTGCTAAAGGTTATGATGATCTTTTTGATATCCATTCAACTTCTTCAGACATACCTAAGCTTGTACGAAAGATGATGGAATCTGTTTCAAAAAGGTTTAGTGCCCATGATATAAATCAGTCAGAAGCAATGCAATCATTTATAACAGAAATGGATCAGTTAACATGTTATGGTATTACATTCATCCTAAAACAAGTAGGTTTTCCTATTAAAAAAGGAGATGTTTATCATTTAAAACAGACATTAGATGAACGAAATATAGATGCTAAGAATTATGAACTTATTAATCAGTGGTTTAGGTTTTTACATAAGTTAAATTTAGTATCTACAACAGATAAAAAAACATATGAAAACGTATGTGATTTATTTGATTGCGAGATGCCATCAATATTAAATTACCCTAGCATTAAAAAATTCAGCATTCCTTTTATAGAGGGTGGCCAAGCCATTATTAAGGGAGAATTGTCACCAACAGAATTATTATTTTCAGAAGATACGTTAACACCGATGGAAGTTATTTGTGAAGAACCAGGTGCTATGGAAAGTAATCAAGTGATTACAACAATGATTCATATGATTGGTACTGCGAATAAAGAATTGAAACGACCGTTGCAAATTTTAGAATTAGGTGCAAGGAGTAGTTCATTTACAGAAGCAATAGTGAATCAATTGGCAGGACTAAATTATCAATACACCATTACTGATTCTTCCATGTATTTTAAAAACAAGTTCGAAAAAATTCTATCAGAAAATGTTGAATTTACTATTTTAGATCCTGAAATGGATCCTGTATTGCAAGGGTATCAATACAATAAATATGACATCATTATTGCTAACAATGCATTACACAGAATGAAAAATTTACCAGAAGGACTGCGGTTTATTGAACAGTTATTAGATGTGGATGGTTTAATTATTTCTACAGAAAATACGTTGAATAATAGTCTGCAACTTATTACAACGGGATTTGAAGCACGCGGTTTTACACAATTTGAAGATGTAAGAAAAGATGTCTGTCAACCATTATTATCTGATAATCAATGGGTAGACGTTCTTATCGAATCAGGCTATTCGAATGTTAAAGTTATCAATGATCCACAGCTTTATTCTCACCATATTTTTATAGCTCAATCATCGCCAGTGAAGGTTCAACTAAATCAAAAAAAAGTAGAGAACTACTTAAGAGAGCAATTGCCAGATTATATGATACCTAAAAATGTAACGATGTTACTTAAAATGCCTGTCACGAAGAATGGAAAATTAAATCGAAAGCTTTTAAAAGCAAGCACCCATATAGGCGTAAATGAACAGAGCGAGCCTACTCGTCCAATGAATTTTTTAGAGCAGGAAATCGCGAACCTTTGGAAAGTAGTTTTAGATAAGCACCATATTTCTCTAGAAGATAATTTCTATCATCTTGGTGGTGATTCTTTAATTGCGACCCAACTTAATAGCCAATTACAGAAAAAATTTAATATGCCGACTTCATTGGAAGCTATTTTTAAACATCCTAAGTTTAGTGATTTTACAAATTATATATCTAGAGAACTAAAAATTGTAGAAACAAATAAAGAGCAAATTGATGCAGCTCCATTTGCTAGTATCCAAAGCAATTCAATCCATCTCTATGATCCATTCCCATTAACGGATATTCAGCAATCATATTGGTTGGGAAGAAGTGGTGTATATGACTTAAGTGATGTTTCTGCGCATTGCTATTTTGAACTTGAGTGTGACGAACTGGATATGGAGGCAGTTACTGTTGCATGGAATCAACTAATTCGTCGTCATGACATCATGCGGGCTGTTGTTCTAAAAAATGGACTTTCTCAGCAAATATTAAAAGAAGTGCCAGATTATCGAATTATGATAAATGATTACAGATATCAAGACAAAGTAGCATTTGAAAAAGGTGTGCTATTGACAAGAAATAAGATGTCTCAGCGTCAGTTCAATGTATGTAAATGGCCTTTATTTGAAATTGAAGCAAGCTTGAACCCAGACCAAAAGACACGATTACATGTTAGCTTCGATAATACAGTATTTGATGGCTATAGCATTTTTCTATTGTTTGATGAGTGGTACAAACTATACAATACACCAACCCATAACTTACCAAATATCAATATTAGCTTTAGAGACTATGCCATTGCACTCGCAGATTTGAAAAAATCGACTCAGTACGAAAAGGATATGAACTACTGGGAAAAACGCATTAAAAAGTTGCCCCCTGCACCTGAATTACCATTAGAAAAACAACCAAATGAAATAGTAGAACAAAAATTCACTCGATATCAAGCGGTTTTAACGGTGGAAAAATGGAAGGTTATAAAGCAAATTGCCCATCAGCTTAAATTGACGCCTTCAACTGTTATTATGACAGCCTATGCGGAAGTATTAGGGAGGTATAGTAGACATCAACATTTTACGCTAAACTTAACTCATTTTAATCGTCTGCCTTTACACGAAGATGTGGATAAATTAGTTGGAGACTTTACATCGTTAGTATTAATAAAAATGGATCATCGTCATGAAAGCAATTTTATTATGCGTTGTCAGGATACTCAAAAACAATTACTACAAGATCTTGAACATACACTCGTTAGCGGTGTAGAAGTAGAAAGGATATTGAGAAAAGAAAGAAATCGTTTTAATGATATTATGATGCCAATTGTTTTTACAAGTGGCATCGGTGTAAATAAAGATCATTTAGAAGATATCTCCTATTTAGGGAAAATTGTTTATGGTGCATCTCAAACACCACAAGTTTGGTTAGATCATCAAGTGTTCGAGCAAGATGGTGAACTCATCCTATCTTGGGATGGTGTTGAAGAACTATTCCCTAAAGGTTTACTTAACGAAATGTTTAATGCTTATAATCAAATATTAGATAAACTGAGTAAAGGTATTGGTGCGTGGCAACAATCATCTTCCTTAATAGTGTTACCAGACGCAAAACAGAGAGAGACGATTCATCAAGCAGCCATCATACCGACCTCAGAAGAAACATTAGTTAGTCTAATAGAAAAACAGTGTATTGAAAATGGGGAAAATACGGCTATTATTGATACTTCTGTTACGCTCTCATATGAAGAATTGGATACTATGTCAAAAAATATAGCTTATTCAGTTAGTCTAATACAATCACAGGTAGTCCTCGTAATAATGGAGAAAGGTTGGAAGCAAATCGTTGCAGCCCTCGGAATTATGAGAGCAGGCGCAGCATACTTACCTGTAGATGTAGATACTCCAATTGATCGATTACATCAAATTATGAAACAAGCACATATCGACGCTATAGTAACTACTCAGACATTGTATAGTCGATATAGTAACTTAGGTAGTAACGTTTATATTGTTGAAGATCTTATTGTTGCTAGTAAGGAAAAGACATTACCGTTTAGAAATGTAAAACCAGATGATTTAGCTTATATTATTTTCACTTCAGGTTCTACAGGTAAACCTAAAGGTGTTGAAATAACGCATCGAAGTGTCGTCAATACGATTCAAGATATAAATAAACGTCTTAATGTGACAGCCTCTGACCGAAGTATTGCATTATCGAATTTTACATTTGACTTATCTGTTTACGATGCCTTTGGTTTACTGAGTGCTGGAGGGGCAGTGGTCATTCCAGAGGTTCAGAGACTGAAAGACCCAGAGCATTGGTTAGATTTATTGCATAAACACCGCATTACGATATGGAATACTGTACCAACCTTTATGGAAATGCTAGTCGATTACCATAAAACAGCTGCTGCAATTGCTGGTCAGGGTCATTATTTGAAAACAGTTCTTTTAAGCGGAGATTGGATTCCATTAACCCTACCAGAAAAAGTAACGGACATTTTTGAAGGGGTAAATGTTATAAGTTTAGGTGGAGCCACAGAATGTTCCATTTGGTCTAACTATTTTATGGTGGATTCACTATATGCCAACTGGAATAGTATACCATATGGTAAATCGCTGTCACATCAACAATTATATGTGTTAAATAAGAAGTATGAGGATAGTCCTGTCTGGGTGAAGGGGGACTTATATATTGGCGGTATAGGTTTATCAACAGGGTATTGTAATGATTCTGAAAGAACGAAAAAGCATTATTTTAACCATCCGATAACGGGGGAACGAATTTACAAAACAGGTGACCTTGCTAAGTATCTTCCTGATGGCAATATTGAATTTTTAGGTCGTGAAGATCAACAAATTAAAATAAGTGGTCATAGAGTAGAGCTAGGAGATATAGAAGCTAACTTATGTAAGTTCCCTATCGTACAACAAGCTGTCGTAACAATCCAAGATAATAAGCTAATTGGCCATCTTAAGCTCCATGAACACATACAAAATGAACTTATTCAAACGAGAACAACAGATATTAATATAACGGAAAGTATCGAGACAATCAAAAGTGAAATAGAGCAATCTATGTCAACGTTTAATATCAACGAGCTCTCAGACTATACAGAATCTATTGAATGGATTAGTGTCGGGATGATGTTTTTAGACTTATATGCTTTAAATATCTTTAAAGCAGAAGGGCATGTATTTACGAAAGAGGATTTATTGAAATCAGTTGTTAGTGTGTACGATTCTTTAATGGGGCATTGGCTAGACTATCTTGTAATTTATGGTTTTGTTGAGGAGAAACATTCTAGTTACAGTGTCAAATTCAGTAAAGATGACGCTATGAAGTATATGAATCATAAGCTGAATGAATTTAATCTTGGTGAAACAGAACCAATCTTCCATCAGTTGAAGGAGCAACTTATCGCGTCGCAATTTGTGCGTCTTGCAATTTTAAAAGGTGAGCAATTAGCGAAAGGTTATTTACTAGATTCTCATGGATTCTTAACGCCTGAACAATTAGGGCAGTTTAATTTATGGAGTCAGTATACAGAAGGATTAGTTGAGAAGATACTAGAAACGTTCACAAAATCCTATCCAAATCGAAATTTGAATGTGTTAGAGCTTGGAACAAGAACCGGACAAGGTACAGACAATTTTGCCACGGTATTGAAGGATTCTGGACAGTATACCTATAGCGATGAATCAAGAGACTTTATTAATAGAAAAAAGGCAACGACAACTCAAAAACATTTGAAATTCACACAATTTGATTTCAATGAGCCACCAGATAATCAGGATTTTGTACTTCATGATTATGATGTCATCATTGCTGAAAACACATTGCATAGAAGTCATCATTTGAATGATACAATGATTTATTTAAAACGTCTTTTAAAGCCTGGCGGTCATATTTTTCTAACAGAAAATGTAAAGAATAATGCCCTTCTATTAATCACTGTGGCATTTTTTGAAGAAGGTTATAACCACTTCGAAGACTTTAGACGTTCTGAAAAATTGCCATTACTTAATCGTGAAGCGTGGCAAAATTTCTTGAAAGAAGAAGGTTTTAATTGCCTATTGGCATGGCCTGGAAATGACGTTAAGTGGCTAGGGGAACACATAATGATGGTGGAAGGACCAACACAGATCAAATCAGTTGCGCTTGAACCGTTTTCAGAAAAAGTTAAGAATACTATTCCTAAGTACATGTGTCCAGATCATTATTTTGTTCATGAAGCGTTCCCAATAACAGCTAACGGCAAGGTTGACCGTAAGAAACTAACTAAGTATAAAGCTTATAGTCTCCCTAAAGTTGTTGAGCCAGGAAGACAAGCGGTCACAATAGAAGAACAGGCTGTTGTAAAGGTCTGGAATGAAATATTAGAAACTGAATATAGTAGCGTGAAAGATAATTTCTTTGAACAAGGTGGAGACTCGCTAAAAGCAATCAGATTAATTAATTTACTCGATGAACAGGGCTATGCTTTAACATTAGAAAAATTATTCATGCAACCTACCATTGAAGGTTTGGCTGCGAATCTTGAAGAAAAGAATAATCATCAAAATGAAGAAACTCAAGTTATAGGTTCACTATAATTCAGGGGAATAGCGGGCATGAAAACACCTAACCATGTACAGATTAAGCTGTGATTTCATGCTCGCAAGACTCCATTGTAAGCTGGAAATTAATAGTTTGATATAAATTTTTTAGAAACAGGTGAAGGGATGAGAAGAGAATTGACCCGAAAGTTACGTGTACTTGTATGTGGCACAAGATTTGGCCAATTTTATCTAGAAGCCATAAAAAACTCCCATAAATATGAACTTGTTGGTATTTTAGCGCAAGGAAGCCAAAGATCTCATACTTGTACAGGCGTTTATGAAACCGACTTATATGTTGATATAAAGGACATTCCCAAAGATATTGATATTGCTTGCATAGTTGTACCTACAAGTATAATGGGAGGTTCTGGAACAGAGCTCGCTATTGAATTAATGGAAAAGGGAATTCATGTTTTAATAGAACAGCCCGTACATTATCAGAATTTAATAGAATGTTACCGTGTGGCAAGACAATATAATGTAAAGTTTGTTGTAGGTGACTTATATGTAAATTTACCTTATGTAAAAAAATTTATTGGAATTGCTCAAAAAATTATGGAAAAAGAAGATTTGTTATACCTTAATGTTGATATGGCAACTCAAGTTTCATTTCCATTAGCTCATATATTAACAAAGCTGTTCGGAAATCTACAACCTTGGAGCGTTAAAAATACAATTTTAGACAATATACCGTTTCAAATGCTTTCATTAATGATAAAAGGTGTTCCGACAACAATTAGAGCACAAAATCAAGTTGAGGTAGTTGTCTCGGATAGTTATATGCATTTAATGCATCAAATAACATTAGGGTTTGATAGCGGTAAATTAACTCTTTTTGATACCAATGGACCAGTCGTTTGGACACCTAGAATGCAAATACCAAACACTACTCTTGTTCCAAGAGACTTAGAACAAGAAACTTCACATTCACTAACAACACCAGTTATTGAGGTCTTTGAACCAAATAACAACGCTACTTATAAAGAGATTCTGACGATGATTTGGCCATCTGCTATTTTAAAAGATATCGAAAGATTAAGTCATCTTATTACGAATGACAGTAATGCGATAGAGATGAGGAGAGAAGGTCAACATATTATTCAAGCAGCACAACTGTGGAGTGATATAACTAGTGCATTGGGCTATCCCAATGACTATAAGAGAAAGGATCAACAGTTTTTAACAATCGAAGAAGTAAAAGCACAGCTGAGTAAAGAAACGCCGATCGACGTTCGATATGAACAGTTAACAGTGGATAGTGTTCAACATGCAGTAATGAAGTTTAACGAAGTTTGTTTAAAATCTATTTTATTTGAACTACAAAAGAATAATACGTTAAACACGAAAGGAAAAGTGTATCGATTTGACGAAATATTGCGCTCAATCAAAATAGCTGAAAACTTTCAATTTGTCCTTCAAAGATGGTTAACAGCACTAGTAAATCATGGTTATATTATCTGTCTTAATATTGGTTATGTTTTAAATTATCCAGTCCGGACTTCTGAAGAATTGAAACGTGATTGGGGAGAGATAAAATCACTTTGGTCAGATCGATTAATACCAGAAAAAGTAATGGACTATTTTTATAGTCACGCTCAATTATTAGGTGATTTATTAAGTGGGAAGCAGTCTGCAGTCCAACTGTTATTCCAGAACGGTGAGCAGGATATAGCAACGCAATTATATAAGGATACAATAATCGCCCATTATCTTAATAATGAAGTATCTGACATTGTTGTAGATAAGGTAGCAATGAATAATGAGGTGCAATTATTAGAAATTGGTGCTGGAACTGGCGCCACCTCTACAGTAGTCATAGGTAGCATTATAAAGAATCGCCTACAGAAAAAAATAAAACGCTATTTGTTTAGCGATATTTCCAATTATTTTATCAATGAAGCGAAAAAAACGCTCAAAAACATTAACTGGATGGATTATATGAAATTAGATATTGAAAATGATAAGGATATGTCATGTGTTGAGAATGGTTCTCAAGATATTATTCTAGCAGCAGGAGTTTTGAATAATGTGCAAAATACGCGAGAGGTTTTATTAAGGCTTAAATTATTATTAAAAAATGATGGTATTGTCCTAATAACAGAAGCAGATGGTGAATCGTTACAAATGTTAATTTCACAAGTATTTATGATGAAGCCTGCTAATGATTTAAGAGAAAAGACATCATCTACCTTTTTAACTACATCACAGTGGTTAGAAATATTTAGTGAAGTAGGATTCAAATGTAATTCTATTCAACCGGATAAAGCACATAAATTATATCCGCTAGGACAACGTTTATTTGTGTTAGAAAAAATATAAGGAGGATGCTGTAATGGATATGAAAATTTGGTTTCCATTTTCTCGTGACAATCTTACTAACGTTAACTTATTTTGCTTTCATCATGCTGGTGGATCAGCTGCTAATTATAAAGAATGGGTGTCGGAAAGTAAGGAAGCAAATATATATAGTGTAGAACTACCAGGGAAAGGAACACGGAGAAACGAAGAACCTATTTTAAACGTGGACGATTTAGGTGTAGAAATAGCAAAAGCCATTGAAAGTATTTCGAAAGACAGAAAGGTAGTATTATTTGGACATAGTATGGGTGCAGCAATTGCATTTAAGGTCGCTTACTATCTTGAAAAAAATACAGACATACAAATGCAGCTATTAATAGTTGCAAGTCGCCAAGCACCCCATTATAAAGGTAAGGATAAATATCACTCAACGAAGGCTGATAATTATTTAATACAGGAATTATATCGTCTAGGTGGTACACCAAAACATTTATTAGAGAATCAAGAGTTTCTTAATTTTGTGATACCTTCTATAAAAAATGATTATATTTTACATGAGTCATTTTCCTATAAAGGTGAGGAATTGAACACGCCGATTATTGCTCATTATAGTGAAGATGATGTTGACCTTACCGAGTTAGATTTATTACGTTGGCAAGAAGTTACGAGTAATGAATATGCTATTAAAAAATTTCAAGGTGGACACTTTTTCTTTTACGAATTAGGTAACACTTATTTGAAAATAATAGAAGACACTATCATCCATTACAATGCCAACGTGTTATGGAAAACCTTTAGCAACTTATAAATGTCTATTTATATAGAACAAATAATACTAGTAACACTTATTCTGATTTTTTTAAACGCTATATTCTATTTAAGGAAACAGGATTAACAGGAATTCAATTTGAATATAGTCCATATGGAAAGCCATATGTAAATATTCCTGGTTACAAAAATCTTCATTTTAATGTATCCCACATGGGACATTATATTGTAGGTACTGTCTCATTAGGATGTTTTATTGGAATTGATATTGAATGCATAAAGCCAATTGAGTTTGATTGTATTGAATATTTTATGAGTGAAACCAAAATAGCACAGTTTAATAGGCTCAATTTAAAGGAAGATAAACTAGATTATTTTTACTCTATTTGGACTCTAAAAGAAGCTTATTCCAAAATGATAGGTATGGGATTAAATATGAATCTAACAGAAGTAAGTTTTTCTCTCGAGAATCAGCAATTTAGATCAGCATTAGGCGATGTATTTTGTCATTCAATGATCGTTGATGAGCATTACCGTCTATCCCTGATTAGTAGTAAAAAGGTGAACATAAATGTTGTGGATATTGAATCGAATCTAGTAATAGAAGAATTTAACATTTAATAATGACTAATTAGTGAGGTGAAGACAATGAAGAAAATACTACTATCTAACATCCTAAAAAATTTTAGTAATAATGATACCTTATTTAAAACACCTGAGAAACTGTTGTTATGTAAGGGGAGTCAAAAAAGATTTAAGATAGAATTTAGCAATTCTTCAAAGTTGAAAGAAGAAATTACAGCACTACAAAAGCAATATAAGGGACAAATGATAATTGGAGCAATTCCATTTGACCAAAATACAAAAGCAACTATTATTGTTCCAGATAAGCATGAGTATTATCAGGAGTCTGATTTGATAGATGACTTACATATTGATCCTCAGTCATTGACCATAGAACATAGTATAGATATACCTAATAGGCAACAATTTAACGAAATGGTTCAAAATGCCATTGATTATATTAATGATAAGCAATTCAACAAAGTAGTTTTAGCAAGAACATTAAACTTTCGATTAGAAGCTGATCCACAGATCTCTTCGTGGCTAACAAACTTGATGCACAAAAATAAACAGGGTTATATTTTTTCAATTGAAACGGGCCACTTACAAAATTTAATTGGAGCAAGTCCAGAGTTACTAGTGAAAAAGGAAGGGAATATTGTTACAATCAATCCATTAGCTGGTTCACGTAAACAAACTTTTAATGAGGTGAAAGATGCTGATTTAGAAAAAGAATTGCTTAACTCAGAAAAAGATTTGCATGAGCATAAAATAGTAGTGGACTATATGTGTGAGAAATTACAACCCTATTTAAGTGATATCGAGTTCAATAAAAAGCCAATGATTCTTTATACAGATACAATGATTCATTTATCTACAGTCATCACAGGAAAACTTAAAAATGATACTATGAACGCATTGGATTTAGCTGAGTTGTTACACCCTACACCAGCAATATGTGGAGAGCCACAAAAACAAGCATTAGCCTTTATACAGGAAACAGAGCCATTTAAAAGGGGATTATATACAGGTTTGGTAGGGTATATGGACAGTAATGGTGATGGGGAATGGGTTATCACCATTCGTTGTGCAGAGAGAAATAATAAAGATATTACATTATTTGCAGGAGCGGGAATTGTTAATAGTTCATTACAGGATAGTGAATTCAATGAGATCTCTGCTAAATTCACAACAATGTTAGATGCAATGGGGCTAAAAGAGAATTAAAATGATGCAAACAAAGTATTCTAAAAAAGCACAACAAGATTTTGTTTATAGGTAAGAGCTTATGAAAAAGAATAGATAAAATTTGTAAGAATCCAAGCATAGAAATTATAAAAGACCTGAATTGGCGAATTTAATAATGAGCACTCTATAATCACATAAATAGTAAAAGGTGCTGCTCCATAGTCAAAAAACTACAGCGACAACACCAAGTCATTTATTAGTGGAAATATTTATCGACACGTTGAAGTACTTCGTCAGCAGAAAGACCGTCAGCGTCAATAACAGGTCCTGCCATGATAGGATCGCTAATTCCCATAATATCTCTGTCTTGCCCAGTGATTACACAGGCATCACATTTTTTTGCATCTTCTTCAGTACGAAGTTGAATAACTTCATAACCTTTTGCCTTTAAAGCGTCTTCAACGTTTGTTAATGATTGTTCCACACCAATTATTTTAGACATTACTCTTCCACCTCCTATATGTAATGTGTCATATAGGCTTGCTAATTATTCACGTAATTCATTTTTTTGTTATACACATTTTAAATGGCGGGAAAATAGAGAAATTCATTTTCCATTGCAACGAAATGATATTAGCAATTATATATGCTGAATAGGAGAGATTTTAAATGAGAAGTCTAAAGATAAAAATAATTAGTATGTTATTTATTATCGCATTTATCTGGATGATTATGCTACATAATGCTGGACCACCCAAGCCTGTTGTTTTGTCAGATGGAAAAGAAGTACCAACAGTACAAGGCACATATTGTTGGCGAAATATTATAAATAATGAATGTGTTGATAAAATTTCACCGCCTGAAATTATTGCTAATAAAAAAATTGTTCCGTTTTCTGTTTCACCACAAAGTAAAATTAAAATTAGTTTTAAGAAATCACCGATTGATGGGATAGAAGTAGACAAATGGTTGAGCAACGATGAGATTGAGCTAGTAAAGGTAAAAGATAATGTTTTCTCTGTACCGAAAGAGAAGGGGACTTATATATATAGTATTTCGGGAAGATGGGACAAAGGAGGTTCTTCTTATATCTTTGCTATAGAGGTAAAATGAATAGGGTGATTTTAAATTAATAAAAGACACATTGAAGGTTAATTTCCAATGTGTCTTTGAATAATAAATTACTTAACTATACGATTGATTGCATAAATTGGATAACTTGATCCTCTTGAATGGAATCAACAGCTATTTTATTTCGACTAATCTTTTGACATTTTGTACATTGATGGATAAGTTGAAAGCCTTTTTTTCCTGTATAATCGACTCCAATTGGTCTCATCAAACCTTTACAAGTACTCGCTCTGTCTCCAGGAACATGATCCATATGTTTTGAAAATAAACAGATTGGACAATGATTTCTGAAACTTCCGTTCGTTAATGGTTCAACCATCGTACTGCAATTTTCACATTGAAATGCTGTATTCTCATTTTTTCTACTCAATTGCTCTTCCTCCAATATATTATTTCAACATTGGAGAAAGGGTTCCGTTTTATTTTTCTACTATAGTAGTATCAGGCTTTTATAGGGAATGAACCAATTCACCGTCTTGTTCTTCAAAACGATTACTTCTAGTTCCTGCTTCACAAAGACTTATTTCATCCTTTGATCCGGACCACGATTGATTTTGTATATTTGTGCCAACCACTGTAAGACGGACCGCTCCATCTTCCACTAGTAGGTGTTCTCCTATAATCACTGACTTCGGCATTCGTCCCCTAACGAGCAATTGTTTTAAATAGATAAAATGTCAATTCATCACCCCTTATCATATAAGCATTCGTATTCACCATTTATAGGTTATCAAATTTATTGAATTGTTTAAATAGTTTATTTTTGCGACAAAGTTTACTTTGGATCTAAAAAAGGGGAATCCTACAATCATTTCAAATGATTGGTGAGACACCCCGTTTTCTTTACTTATTGTGGAAGATAGTCTTGGCCATTAACTGTTAGTTTAGAAGGTGAAATTAGAACTTCTTTATTTGCTTTGAAATATGGTTCTAAAATATTGTGAAATGCTTCCCAATTTTCTCTGATTTTTTCTGCTTCTTCTTTTTTATCAAGCTTAATAGCTTCTTCATAAAGCTGTTTTAATTGCTTACTATCCGCTTCGCTAACTTTAAAGTCAAAGTCAGCCATGTATTCTTCAAATGGTTGAGGCTTAAAGAACTGATCAATGATTTCATAGAATTCATTCCATGTTTTTTCAGCTAATTCATCATTTTTAGCTTTTTCAGCTTTTTGAGCATCTTCATAAATAGTTTTTAGTTTTACTAAAGTTTCAGTAGGGATATCAAACTCTTTGCCTTCCATGTACTCTTCAAATGTTTGAGGTGGATAAAGTTCAGCGATATACGGTTCAAGGATTTTATGAAGTTCATCATATTTTCCGTATGCATTTTCCTCCTGACCATCTTTTTCAAGCTTTACCCATTCTTCATAAATAACTTTAAGCTGTTTTTTATCATTTTCTTCTATAACTATATTTTTATCACTAAAACCGAAATTTTCTATATACTCTTCAAAAGGTATAGGTTGCCAATTTGCTATATAATATGGGTTAGTAATTTTACGCATGTCTCTAGAAATCTCGCTTATTTCCTCATATATCTTGTCTGCTTCTTCAAATGCTTTATTTCCCATTGCTTTAAAAGCTACTTTTTCCAGCTTCTTCACTTCATTAAACATTTTTTCTAGTTTTGTTAGCTCTTCATTTGTTACCTCTTTAGGCAAGTCTTTTTTATAAGCTTCGAATGTGTAGAAGTCTGAATAATACTCTACTACGCTACCTTCGACTGTGATTTCCTGTCCTTCTACTAAGTTCATTTTGTCTAGTTGTTCTTCAGAAAATTTATAGAAACTGATATAGTAGTTTTTACCGTCTCTATCTTTTAGATACATCCCATCATCACTGATGCTTTTAATCGTTCCTGTAACTTGTTGTTCGATTTGAACAGTAACATCATTTGCTGGTTCTACTGCAGTAGCCCCTGCTTGAAGTGGCGTCAAAACAGCCATTCCTATTGTTAGTGCTGAAGCAATCATCCATGTTTTTTTAATCGGTCTTTTCATTATCATTTCTCCCTTTTATTTACTATGGAACTTAACATTTCCAATATTTAGACGGATTTCCAGCGGGAAAGGTTCGTTGTTTTTTAAAATTTTAAAACAGTCCATGTTAATTAAATAAAGCACCACATATTATTGGGAAAATCTTATAAATAATGAGTGCGTTGATAAAATTCTACCACCAGAAATTATTGCTAATAAAAGAATTGTTCTGTTTTCTGTTTCACCTCAAAGTGAAAATAAAATTAGATTTAAGAAACTACCTACCGAGGGGATAGAAGTAGAAAAATGGTTAAGCAGCGATGAAATGAACAAGAATAAGATAATGTTTTCTCTGTTCCAAAAGAGAAGGGGACTTATATCGGAGGGTAGGCAAAAGGAAGTTCTTCTTATATTTTTTTTATAGAAGATTGCAGACTTTGGAAAAAATCTCGAAAAATTATTGTGGAATTAACAAAAAGAGGAATCTCAACAATCATCCTAAATGATTGTTGAGAAACCTCAATTCTTTTTCTTATTGTGGGGTATATTCTTGTCCGTTAATTATTACTTTAGAAGCAGAGAGTAGAATTTCTTTATTTGCTTTGAAATATGGTTCTAAAACATTATAAATTGCTTCCGATTTCTCTTCAATTTTTGCTTTGTCTTCTTTTTTATCTAGCTTTAAGATTTCTTCATAAAGCTGTTTTAATTGCTTGTTATCCTCTTCACTAACTTTGAATTCATAGTCAGCCATGAATTCTTCAAATGTTTGAGGCGTTATGAATTGATCAATGATGTAATAGAAATCCTCCCATAGTTTTTCAGACAAATCAGCATTGTCATCTTTTTCTGCTTTTTGAGCGTTATCATAAATATTTTTTAGTTTTACTAAATCTTCAGCAGGGATATCTAACTCATATCTTTCCATGAATTCTTCAAATGTTGGAGTTGGGTAAAGTTTCTCTAAATATGGTTGAAGAGTTTTGTAAAATTCGTCCATTTTTTCGTTAGCCTTTTCCTCTTGACCATCTTTTTCAAGTTTTACCCATTCTTCGTAAATACCTTTAAGCTGTTTATTATCATTTTCTTCAATAACTATATTTTTTTCACTAAATCCGAAATCTGCTATATACTCTTCAAATGTTTGAGGTTGCCAC
>NZ_JBLLLQ010000036.1:0-41370 GCF_047737915.1 Lysinibacillus sp. NPDC056185 | reverse complement strand
CTATAAGTAACTTGAGTTCTATAACAAAACAATCTTTCTTCCCTTTCGTCATTACCCGTCACTCCTTTCTTTTTTTGATTATTCACAATATACAACATAAACATATGTTCTATAAAGAAAAAAGCACTTCATTCCTCCCACCTTTGAAGAAGTGGGCTTCCTGAAGCTCAATTCTGTGATAATTCCTCGCTTTTGGTACATGAATCAAATGTTTGTCTAATTTAAACTCTCATTGTATTTATAGGTAGTTGTTTAAACACGGGATAATCATTTCCTGGTAACTTTAATAGCTGTTGTTTCTCGTGCTGCCAAAAGATCTTCAATTGGTTTGTTTCTTCGATAGTGAATTCTGTTTCGGTCTTCTACCATCTTATTCGCGAGTTGTTCTGTTAAATCATTCAAGTCTTTAATGACAGGTGGCACACCCTCAGCTTGTTTAAAGAGCAGCTTTATGCCACTTAAAAAGCATTCCTGATTTTCAGATGGCATTGATACAATTGGCTTCAGACATTGCTAGAATCCTTTCATTCCTCCACTGTTGAAGATTCGACACCCTTACAGTAGAGGGACTTGGGGTGGCAGGCAAGTCTTTTTTTTGCATTAAAAAAGTGCGAGACTTTGTACAAATACGTTGCACAAGTCTGCACTTTTATTTTGCAATAAACAGGCTTTTTTTAAATCATCTTCAAAATTAACACATAACACAATCTAATTTATTTTTTGTTTATCTCTGCCTCTAATGATAATTTTAGATCGTTGTCCATCAATTTTACTTTGAATTTCCTCTGAACTCAGGAATTCATTGATAATCGGGGGTCCTACCAACAAAAAGCGAAAAACATACGCTAAGCAAATTTCGACATAAAGAAAGCAGATTTTTTATACACTGATTGAAGAGGGAGTTTACCAGCCATATACTCATCCATAAATTCATTTTTAAAGGCGTCAGTATAGGTATAGGTAATAGCTCTTTCGCTAACACGTTGTACATTAGGATTCTTTTGAAGTATTTTTATCTCTTTCGTTGAAAATGTTATCGTACTAATATTGTCAACTTATCCCTGTATCTTGAATTCCAAGTATATAAAAAATACCTGTAGATAAAACACTCTTTTTCAAGTGTCCTAACTACAGGTACCATATTAATTGAGCGCACTCAATTTGACTGTTTGAAGCTAGTTATGTCCCAGCCTCATTCTTTACTTATTTACGATAGTCTAGCAATAATACCTTCCTCATCGTCCAGAACGAGTTCGATGCCTGTTGAAAATGGATCACCATGTAGGACATCTTTAATCCATACACGTAGTGCGCCAATCATTGCTGCTGTATCGAATATCTCGATTTGACCATTAGTTTCAACTTCTGCACCGAAGCCTGTGTCATCATCGTATGTTAGTTCTACAAGTACATCCTCAGGGCGAATGTTTTTATAGTAGGCCTGAGATAAGCAAATTGCATTTATAATATCTTGCTCATTAATTATTTGTGCCATTGTGCTTCCTCTTTACGTTTTTTATCTTTAAACATATTAACGATTTTTACAACTAGCATTATGATAACCATGATGGCTGCAACGTTAATTAATAAGCCTAAAATATTACCGAGCATACCCATACCACTGAAAAGACTTCCGAATAATAAACCAGCTAAGCCACCAAGCATTAAGCCTTTCATAAGGCCGCCTGAGAAGAAGCCGCCTTTCTTAGCTGTTGAATCCGTTTTGTTTGTGCTTTTATTTGTTGTTGTATTATTTTGATCTTTAGATTTATCCTGAGATTTTTGGAAATTTGAGCTATTATTATTATTATTATTGTTTGAGAAGCCTTTTTTACCGGACTTATAGGATTTAGCTTCTGCAGTTGGTGTATCTGAGATGAACAATGTTGCACCTACAGATGCAAACATAAGTGTCGCTGCAAAAAGAGCGGCAAGGATTTTTTTCATTACTTGTATTCCTCCAATATAATTTTTAGTTTTGTCTAAACTAGTTCTTAATAGTAATTTTACATGAACTTTCTCGATAAATAAAATAAACGCTTCGATCAATTTAGGGATATCAACAAATTTGAACAAGAAGTGTCAGTGCTCATCACCAAATTTTAGACATGCACTACTTATAATGTATGCTGTATATTGTTGATTGCAGTGGAGGTTGGGCGCTGAGCCCAGTCGGAATGGAAACCAATACAGCGTTATAAGGATAGCATTAAAAATTGTATATAAAAAGAAAGGAGTGAGACGATGATTTCAACATTATTACTATTAATTTCGATTTTTTTACTATTATATATAACGGAAAAAAGACGTTTTCTCAATGCAGTAGTTCTTGGCCTTTTAGGAGTGTATATTTTAAGTACAATAATTAGTCATCCTATATTTCTCCCGAATGAGCAGGGGATTGTGTCGAAGATGGGTATAGTTATTATACTAGGAAGTTTCCCGAGTATGATGTTTATTTTATCGATCGCTACGTTTTTTAATAGTAAAGTTTTACTTGAAAAAGAAGGCCGTAAAGTCCGTAATCTATTGTTAGCTGTTTTTGGCTTGAGCTTTTTTATTATGATGATTTGGTATGTATTTGTAATTTTTATGAATATCGAACATGAAATTTGGCAAATTCTTTTCTTCTATGCGTTTTTGGTTTTTGGCTATACAATGTTTTTATATACAAGCATAATGGCCTACGCGACTCTATATCATTTTACGCCGATCCTGTATGAGCCTAACTATATTATTGCGCTAGGATCAGGACTAATTGGAGATAAAGTGCCACCACTTTTAGCTAGCCGTTTAGATGAGGCAGTAAAGCAATTTCAAAAATATGGAGAACGACCTACCATTATCGTCTCAGGTGGGCAGGGGCATGATGAAAAAGTATCAGAAGCATATGCCATGAAAAAATATATAGTTGACGAACATCAAATACCAGCTAAAAAAGTATTAATGGAAGATCAATCTACAAATACTGAACAAAATATGGCATTCTCTAAAAAAATTATGGATAAGCATGCTCAAGGAAAGAAATATCGATCCATATTCGTAACGAATAATTTTCATGTTTTTCGTGCAAGTATTTATGCAAAAAAGGCGAAGCTTGATGCACAAGGTGTTGGTTCGAAGACTGCCTTTTATTATGTACCTAATGCATTTACTCGCGAATTTATCGGATTATTAGAAATGTATAAATGGATGAATGTCACTGTATTTTTGTTTATTACATTGTTCATTGGATTAATCTTGAGAGCATATGTGTAACCAATTTAGAACTGTCTTCCATATAATAGTGGCAAGATAGCGTGCAAGGGGGGAAATGAATGTATGGGCAATTTTTAGAAAAAAAAAATAAAGAGCGAATTGTATCTCTGCAAAAGCTCACGCAAACACAAGATACATGGTTTGCGCAAAACATAAATTTAATAACAGTCGAACAAGTACAATTAGCAACCTTGCACAAAATACTATATCAAGTTGTGCAAGGACTGTTGAAAAAGAATCAACAACGACACTTACAAATTATACATCCAGAACAGACGAAGTCAGTACAGGAGAATGTGCTAACGCTTTTAGCTGAATATGATGATTTACTGCGTGATGCAATTCCACTCCCTATCTATATTTTTATTTGGCAAATTTCTTCACTGGAGAGGTTATCCAATTGCAACGAAGTTGTAGATGATGTACTTGATATATTGGAATGGTATTTTATTCACCAAAATGAACAGGTTGAGGCGTTTGAAGAAGAAGATCTAGATCATGAGGAAATCATTGACTTATACAAAGATGCCATTGAGGAACAGGATGCTGATGCACAATTTCAGCTTGGAGAATATTATAGTGCAGTTGACGGCGAATATTTCCGACCAGAAAAGTCAATAAAGTGGTTTGAGTTAGCAGCGTCACAAGGAAATGCCGATGCACAGTATGCACTTGGTAATTTTTATTTTGAAGGTCTAGGTGTTCAAGAAGACTATAATAGAGCTTTTATATTGTATGAGGATGCAGCAAATCAAGGGCATCCAGATGCTGCGAATAATTTAGCAGATATGTATTTTAACGGTGAGGGAGTACCAGAAAATTTGGTACTTGCGAAGAAGTGGTTCGACTTCGCTGCACAACAAGGTGTGGCAGAGGCTATGTTTACCCTCGGAATTATTTACGAGCAGGGATTAGGAATCGACAAAAATGAGGAGCAAGCATGTAGCTACTATAGAGGATCTGCTGAAGCAGGCTATGTTGAAGCGCAATACAGGCTTGGAGGAATCTATTTAGAGGGACGGTTAGGGCAAACGAAAGATGTGAACCGTGGATTATATTGGTATGAAAAAGCTGCAGAGCAATATCATGTCGATACCTTTTATGATTTAGGCTTCATTTGGAGCCAAGGGTTAACAGGTATACGCAATATTGAAAAGGGTATTCATTGGTTTAAACAGGCTGCTCTTCAAGGAGATTCGGAAGCTAAATTACAATTAGGGCACATTTACAATAAAGGAGAAGGAATAGCTAGAAATATTAAAGAGGCTATAAAGTGGTATGGACTTGCAGCAGAAGCAGGAAGTGAGGAGGCTGCAATTTTACTGCAAGAATTGAAAGGAAAGTAAGTATTTTTATTAAAAAATAATAGGTATTTAGATTTGATTATCAACATTTTGTATACAGGTCTTAGGTTCTTATTTAAGGGTGTTTTGTAGGTGTATATCACTACAAATGGCTGATTGTAAAAATATTAATATAACAAAGCGGTAATTATTTCAAACTAAAACAAGGAAAAAATAAGGATAAAAAAATAGAGATGATGTAAATTGGCTACCCAAAAGTATTGTGGTAGCTTTTTTACTGCTTTAGATAATAGGTTAGATAACAGGGACTTTTTATATAATTTAAGGAAAAAAATGTATACCCGAAAATTGACAGCTATTTATAAAATGTATAATGTATATGAGTGATTTTGAAAGAGTAGTTAGAAGCAATAGCTAGTAATAAGATTGCAATTTTTAGCTGATTGTAGCCCGTAGCAGGAATCAGCGTCATAAGTGATGTGATGGCTTATCACTAAAAGTTGGGGATGAAATCTTCCTAATCTTTTATATTTTTGGTAGACGAAATTAAATTTTTCTCAGCTTTTCAAAAGTACACAGCATGAAAGAGGGTAAATGTGTGATCTTTCAAAAACAGAGAAAGACAACGGCGTTAGATTTAAAGCAATACATTGTAAAAATGGATTTAGCGAATTGCCATTCAATAAAAAAGCAAATTGATTTGCTCAAATTGACAAAGAGGGATTTACAATATTTAAAAGCCTTTCAACCTTTTGTAGAAGGCAGTATTGATAATATTGTTAATCGATTTTATGAAATGATTGGAACTGAACGTAGTTTAGTAGATATTATTAATAAACATAGTTCAGTGGAGAAGCTGAAAATTACATTACGACGTCATATTATTGAAATGTTTAATGGTACGATTGATGATGAATTTTATCAAAGACGAATAAAAATTGCTAAAGTGCATGTCCATATTGGGCTTAAAACACAATGGTATATTTGTGCGTTCCAAGATTTAACAGCGTCATTTATTGACTTGGTTGAAGAACATGTTAATCATCCAGTGGATCAGCTTAATACAATTCGAGCCATCTCAAAAATTTCTAATTTTGAGCAACAATTGGTTTTAGAGGCGTTTGAGCACACAATTGAGCAAATTCATGAAAAAATGGAACGTAGAAAAGAAGCGATAGAGCAAGAAATCGTAGAGTCTTCGGAAGGTCTTGCCACAATATCTCATGAAACGAACAATTCATTTCATCGCTTAAGTGGACAATCAGAGGAAATTAAACAACTAGCGAAAAAATCACTTCAAGTGTCGACTTTGGCTGAGAGTCAGGCATTAGAAGGTCGTGAACGATTAAAGAGTCAATCGCAAAATATGAGTAATATTATTTATTCGCTTGATGATATAGCGGAAAATATTGCACAGTTGACAGATATGTCAAAGGAAATGGAATCGATTATGAATGTTGTGACAAATATTGCTAATCAAACGAACTTGTTGGCTTTAAATGCGGCAATAGAAGCGGCTCGTGCTGGAGAAGCGGGCAAAGGCTTTAGTGTTGTTGCAGATGAAGTGAGAAAACTATCGATTCAAACAAAGGAATCTGTCACATCGGTAGCGACGTTACTACATAAAACGAATGAGCGGACAGATAAACTTGTTCATTCGCTTAGTAATATTCAAGAAGAGGTAGCGTCTGGTGAGGAAAATATGGTTCAAACGGAAGGACAATTTACTAACATATTAGAAGCAATGACCGAGGCTAAAGACCAGAATGGTCAGATGGAAAAAGAAGTACAAGCAATAGTAGACGTACTAAGTGAATTAGGTATTGCCTTTAATGAAGTGAAAAACTCAGCTGGAAAACTAGCTAGCTTTGCACAAAATTTAAATTAATTTAGAGAAAAGCAAAAGGCAAAGAAAATTGTTGTTTCCTATTTTGCTACACACTTTAAGGCACAAATAACACTATATTAATTGTTTATATATAATTTCCGTTATGGAGATAAAAGCCTCTAGCGAATATATGCTATTTGAATATGAAAAAAATGGAGCTATCCAATGTACTGGATAGCTCCATTTTTGCTAAATTTGTAAAGGGTTTAACGTAATTTTTGATAAAAAAAGTTTATACTAAATAAAGAACTAAAAATAGGGGCGGTTAATATGAAAACAGTTGTTGTATTAGGTGGCGGAATTACGGGATTGTGTACGATGCATTATTTACAACGCCAAGTTCAGGAGAAAAACTTAGATGTAAAACTTGTACTTGTTGAAAAAAATACATACCTTGGTGGCAAGCTTCACTCTGCATATGAACAAGGCTTCATCATGGAAACTGGAGCAGATTCTATTGTAGCGCGTCATAAAGGTGTCATGGAGTTAGTAGAGGAACTAAACTTTGAACAAAATCTTGTGTACAACGAAACAGGTATTTCGTATATTTACACAAATAATGAGCTACATGCTATCCCAGCAGACTCAACGTTCGGTATTCCTATGAGCCTACAATCTCTCGAGGAAAGCACGCTTGTATCTGAGGAAGGTAAAAAAGAAGCGTTAAAGGATTTAACAATGCCGAATGAAAGGTTTACAAAGGAAAGCTCGATTGGGGAATTTTTAACGTATTATTTAGGTGAGGAGCTTGTTCAAAACCAAATAGCGCCGGTACTTGCAGGTGTATATTCTGGAGATTTAAATCAACTTTCAATTGCTTCGACTTTACCGTATTTAATCGATTACAAAAACGATTACGGTAGTATTATTAAAGGTTTTGATGCAAACAGGAAACAATTTGTGAAAGCCTCCAACAAAAAATTTATTTCATTTAAAAATGGTTTATCGTCACTAATTGATCGACTTGAAGAAACATTAACGGATGTAGAAATTATAAAAGGAATTGCCACTACTAGTGTTAAAAAGCAGGAGAATCTATACTCTGTTACGTTAGCAAACGGTAAAATGATTGAAGCAAATCATGTTGTATTGGCACTGCCAAATGAAGCGGTACAAAGCTTATTACAGGATGAATCGTTGAACGGCTATTTTGAACAATTTAATACTGCATCCGCCATTACGATTTATTTAGGATTTGATGTTCCCGATAATAGATTGCCAGCAGATGGAACAGGCTATATTGTGTCACATAATTCGGATGTTATTTGTAATGCAGCAACGTGGACAAGCCGCAAGTGGAAACATACCTCTGCAGAAGGGAAATTACTTGTACGACTTTTTTATAAGAGCATTAACCCTAAGTATGAGAGATTGCGTATGATGACAGATGAAGAGTTAGCAGCAGTTGCTCTTGAGGATGTAAGAAAAAGCTTGGGGATTGAGGAAAAACCAACTGTTGTTGACGTGACAAAATGGATCGACCAGATGCCGAAGTACGACTTGGCACATCGTGAAGCGTTGCAAGGTCTCTTACAAGAGCTCGAGAAAAACTATCCAAATTTATCAATAGCGGGATGCTCATATTTTGGAGTAGGCATAGGTGCATGTATTCAAAACGGTAAAAAAATTGGTGAAGAACTTGTAGAAAAACTATCGTAATTGTTTGATATAAATCAAAATATTATAAATTTCGTAAAAATTATCCTTTGTTCAGTGAAATAGTCTTGACTCAATCGTTCGTAAACGATATGATTCTTTTAATTATTTAAAAAATTCATACTAAATTCTTATCAAGAGAAGCAGAGGGACTGGCCCTATGAAGCTTCAGCAACCAACTTAATGTCAGGTGCTAAATCCAGAAGACCGTGTGTCGAAGATGAGAAGGAAAACAATTACGAAATGACGTAAAAGCCTTCTTTTTTTATGAAAGAAGGCTTTTTTTTATTTTAAAGATTAGGGAAGAGAGGTTAGTTTTATGGAATTGCTTGAAAGGTTAAAAACGCATGTTCTAACAGCAGATGGTGCAATTGGTACAGTTTTATACGGCTACGGCTTGGAGTACTGTCATGAGGAAATGAATGTACAGAGACCTGAATTAATTGAAAAGATTCATAGAGAATATATTGCAGCTGGTGCTGATATTATTCAGACGAATACTTACGGAGCTAATGCCATAAAATTAGCCCGCTATGGGTTAGAATCTCGTGTACAACAGTTTAATGAAGCTGCTATAACGATTGCAAAACGAGCAGCGGCAGATGGTGGACAATTTGTTTTAGGTACTATTGGGGGAATCCGTGGTATTCGTAAAAGTGACGCAACGTTAGAGGAAATTTTAGCAACCGTTGATGAGCAGGCAACAGTTTTACTGGCAGGAAATCCAGATGGTCTTTTACTTGAAACTTATTATGATTTTGAAGAGCTAACGGCGACTTTAACAATGCTACGATCTAAAACGAAATTACCGATTATCGCTCAAGTTTCTATGCACGAACCCGGAATATTACAAAATGGAATGAGCTTAAATAATGCCTTACATAAACTTGAAGCGTTAGGTGCTGATATCGTAGGTGTCAACTGTCGCTTAGGCCCTCACCATACTATACAAGCATTTGAAGGAGTAGAGCTTCCTGAGAAGGCATTTATGTCAGCGTATCCGAACGCCTCTCTTCTTGATTTGGAGGATGGGCGTGTCGTTTATGAGTCGGAGGCAGATTATTTTGGTCGAGCAGCTGTAGAGCTTCGTGATCAGGGGGTACGTTTAATTGGTGGTTGTTGTGGAACGACACCAAAGCATATTGCTGCAGTGAAAAAGTACTTAGAGGAGCTATCTCCGGTTGAGGAAAAGTATGCAAAGCCGGAAAAAGTAGAGATTGTCCGTGAGGCAGAGCCAGCAAATTATGAGCCATTACATGAAAAAGTAAAACGTGAACGCTCGGTTATTGTGGAATTAGATACACCAAGACATTTAGAAATTGAAGGCTTTATTGAAGGTGCAAAAAAAATATATGAGGCGGGCGCAGATGTAGTCATGATGGCCGATAACTCTCTTGCTTCTCCAAGGATTAGTAATGTCGCAATGGGAGCCTTACTGAAAGAAACACACGGGGTACGCCCGTTAACCCATATAACATGCCGAGATCGTAATTTAATTGGTCTTCAATCACATTTAATGGGATTAAATGCACTAGGGATTCATGATATTTTAGCAGTTACTGGAGATCCGACAAAGGTAGGCGATTTCCCAGGAGCAACTAGCGTTTATGACGTATCTTCAATGGAGCTGATCCAATTAATAAAACAATTAAATGAAGGTGTATCGTTCTCAGGGAAACCGCTTCGAAAAAAGGCAAATTTCTCTGTAGCGGCTGCGTTTAATCCTAATGTACGTGTACTAGATCGCGCTGTCTCTCGATTAGAAAAGAAAATTGAACATGGGGCAGATTATTTTATTTCACAGCCTGTTTATACAAAGGAAAAAATCGTGGAAATTTACGAGGCGACAAAGCATTTAGAAACACCAATTTATATAGGCATTATGCCAGTAACGAGCTATAAAAGTGCGGAGTTCTTACATCATGAAGTGCCAGGCATCAAACTATCTGATGATGCATTAGCACGTATGAGGGCTTGTGGCGATGATAAGGAACGCGCAACACTAGAAGGAATTGCAATTGCTAAAGAATTAGTAGAAGTAGCAGCGGAATATTTCAATGGTATTTACCTCATCACACCATTTTTACGCTATGATATGACGCTAGAATTAATGAAATTTATTGAGCAATTGGATGAACAGAAAAAAGGGGTAAGTATAAATGGCTAAGCACATGATTGAAGAGCAACTAGAGAAACGAATATTAATTCTTGATGGCGCAATGGGAACAATGCTACAAAATGAAAATTTATCAGCAGAGGATTTTGGCGGCGAGGAATATGATGGCTGTAATGAAAATCTCGTGCTAACTAGACCAGATGTGCTTGAAAAAATTCATGGAAAATATTTAGAGGCTGGAGCAGATATTATTTGTACAAATACATTTGGAAGTACTCCACTTGTATTAAATGAATATGATCTTGGTGCGAAAGCAGAAGAGATTAATAAACGCGCTGTAGAAATTGCACGCAAAGTAGTGGATGAGTTTTCAACTTCCGACTGGCCACGTTTTGTAGCGGGGGCTATGGGACCAACTACAAAAACCTTATCGGTTACAGGTGGTATTACATTTGATGAGTTAGAGGAAAACTTCTATGTTCAGGCAAAGGCATTAATCGAAGCCGGGGCGGACGTTCTGTTGCTAGAAACTAGTCAGGATATGCTAAATGTTAAGGCAGGAACATTGGGGGTATCTCGTGCCTTTGAAGCAACGGGAAAAGAGCTACCTGTGATGATATCGGGAACAATTGAACCGATGGGAACGACACTGGCTGGTCAAACAATTGATGCTTTTTACATTTCCATCGAGCATATTAAACCATTATCAGTTGGTTTAAACTGTGCGACTGGACCAGAGTTTATGACTGATCATATTCGTTCATTAGCAGAGCTTTCAACAGGCTATATTAGCTGTTACCCGAATGCGGGCTTACCAGATGAGGAAGGCTGCTATCATGAGTCACCTGATTCATTGTCACAAAAGCTAAAAGGCTTTGCAGAAAAGGGCTGGCTAAATATTGTCGGAGGTTGCTGCGGTACAACGCCAGCACATATTGCGGCTATCCGAGAGGTGCTAAAGGACGAAAAGCCTCGCCAATTACCAGATGCAACCCATGGTCATGTAGTATCAGGGATAGAGCCATTGGTGTATGACGACTCTATGCGTCCATTATTTATTGGAGAACGGACAAATGTCATCGGCTCTCGTAAGTTTAAAAATTTAATTATTGATGGGAAGTTTGAGGAAGCGGCAGAAATCGCGCGTGCTCAGGTGAAAAATGGAGCACATGTTATCGATATTTGTTTAGCAAATCCTGACCGCGATGAACTAGCGGATATTCGTGGCTTTATGCAGGAGGTTGTAAAAAAAGTAAAAGTACCTCTTGTGATTGACTCGACAGATGAAAAAGTAATTGAGGAAGCACTTAAGTTTTCTCAAGGGAAAGCTATCATTAATTCTATTAACTTAGAGGATGGTGAGGAGCGTTTTGACGCAGTTTTACCGCTAGTGAAAAAATATGGGGCCTCTTTAGTAGTGGGGACAATTGATGAGCAAGGCATGGCGGTTGATCGACATCGCAAGCTAGAGATTGCTGAACGTTCCTATAAATTGTTAACAGAAAAATGGGGTATTGCTCCTGAAGATATTATTTTTGACCCATTAATGTTCCCAGTAGGTACAGGAGATGAGCAGTATATTGGCTCGGCGCTTGAAACAGTAGAAGGAATTCGCCTTATTAAGGAGAAAATGCCACGTACATTAACGGTGCTTGGTGTAAGTAATATTTCATTCGGATTACCACCAGTAGGTCGTGAAGTATTGAATGCCGTGTATTTATATCACTGTACACAGGCTGGTTTAGATTATGCAATTGTGAATACGGAGAAGCTAGAACGTTATGCATCTATTCCTGAGGCAGAGATTAAGCTAGCAAATGATTTACTGTTTCATACAAATGATGAGACATTAGCCGTCTTCACGGATTTCTATCGCGATAAAAAGAAGGAAAAAACAGAGGAAGATATCCCTAAAACAGTAGAAGGTCGCTTAGCTTACTATATTTTAGAAGGTACAAAGGAAGGGCTTATTGAGGATTTAGAGGCTGCTCGTGAAATTTTCGAAACGCCGCTTGCTATTATTAATGGACCTTTAATGGATGGAATGGCAGAGGTTGGCCGCTTATTTAACGATAATCAGCTCATCGTAGCAGAGGTATTACAATCAGCAGGGGTTATGAAAGCAGCAGTAGCACATTTAGAGCAATTTATGGAGAAAGATGAAGAGAGTGCTGGCAAGGGGAAGATGGTTCTTGCAACTGTAAAAGGCGATGTGCATGATATTGGGAAAAACCTTGTCGATATAATTTTAAGTAATAATGGCTTTAAGGTCATTGATCTGGGTATCAAAGTAACACCTTCCCAATTAATAGAAGCGATTCGCAAGGAGAAGCCAGATTTCATCGGGCTTTCAGGCTTACTTGTAAAATCAGCACAGCAAATGGTTATTACAGCTCAGGATTTTAAAGAAGCGGGAATTGACGTACCTATTTTAGTAGGGGGAGCGGCATTATCCCGTCGCTTTACTGAAACAAAAATTGCTGGCGAATATAATGGACCTGTCATTTATTCAAAGGATGCGATGCAAGGATTAGAGCAGGCAAATCGGCTAATGGGGACAGATACACGTGCAGATTTCTTAGCTGAAATTAAGGAATCTCGTGAAAAACGCTTAGAGGCAGACGAAAAAAGAGCGGCTCGCCCTGCGAAAGAAGTAACAGTAAAGCCTGTACGTACAATAAAGGAAGCGTCTGTCTTTCTACCAGCAGATGTGCGACGCCATGTAAAGAGAGAATATGCTGTTTCGCATTTATATCCATATGTTAATATGCGGACATTACTAGGACATCACCTAGGCTTAAAAGGTCAAGTACAGCAATTACTTGATGCTGGCGATGCAAGAGCAACGGAGTTAAAAGAGTTAGTCGACGATTATTTACAAAGGGACCTATTGAAACCATCAGGTATGTATCAGTTTTTCCCTGCACAAGCCGATGGGGATGATGTAGTCGTTTATGATCCAGCAGATAGCAAAACAGAAATTGAACGATTTACCTTCCCACGTCAACAAGTTGAACCGTTTTTATGTCTTGCAGATTTCCTGAAAACAGTTGAAAGCGGTGAAATGGACTATATTGCCTTAATGGTGGTAACAGCTGGCCAAGGGGTTATGACGAAGGCTCGTCAGCTAAAAGAGGAAGGGAAATTCCTTGAAAGTCATGCATTACAATCTACAGCCCTTGAGCTTGCGGAAGGCTTTGCAGAGCGTATGCACCAAGAAATTCGTGATCAATGGGGCTTCCCAGATGCAACAGATTTTACAATGCGTGATCGTTTCGCGGCAAAATATCAAGGACAGCGCTTCTCATTCGGCTATCCAGCATGTCCGAACTTGGAGGATCAAGAGAAATTGTTTGGCTTATTAAAACCAGAGGACATTGGTGTTCACTTAACGGAAGGCTTTATGATGGAGCCGGAAGCTTCTGTTTCAGCAATTGTCTTTGCACATCCAGATGCTCGATATTTTAATGTGTAATGCTAGAAAAAAGTGGTATAACTTTATGTAATGAGGTTAAAGCCTCGGCATAATTGAAGTAGGACGTGAGCATGATGATTCGATTGATGGAAGAGAAAGATTTACCTGGTGTTTTAGATATTTACAATGACATTATTTTAACGAGCAAAGCCGTTTATCGATATGAAACACAATCGTTAGAAGAAAAAAGACGATGGTTCACGGAGCAGCAAACATTCGGAAATCCACTGCTAGTGTTTGATGTAAATGGCACAGTAGCCGGCTTTGCAACATATAGTCAGTTCCGTCCATATCCAGGTTATAAGTACACAATGGAGCACTCTGTATATGTGCATAAGGATCATTATCAAAAGGGGATAGCGTCACAATTAATGCAAGAGCTAATTCGAACTGCCAAAGAGCAAGGTGTAAAGACGCTCGTAGCGGGCATTGATGGTGAAAACATCGGAAGTATTAAAATACATGAAAAACTAGGCTTTGAATACGCGGGTACAATAAAGAATGCAGGCTATAAATTTGGACAGTGGCTAGATCTTGTATTTTATCAGCTACAGTTAACCGGACCAAAAGTATAGAAGGGTATGACATGTCATATTCTTTCATACTGAGGGCAACTCTAGTTTATTTGCATAAAGCTGAATAATAATTGACCCCGACATTCAGCATTTTGAGAGGAGTATCGAAAAGTATTATTTTCCTCTATAGTGGATTTTTATGGTATTTTAATAAATAGTTTTATTCTTTTGGATTAGCTTGTCTACTTATGTTAATGATGAGGAGTTGTTGATTTTTCACGGAGAGTGGCGACTCCTGCGGGATTAGCTTGCGCTGAAAGCCCCGCAGGAACGAAGTGACGAGGAGATTGAAGCCAAGCCCGCGGAAAGCCCCAACTCGGAGTGAAAATCAACCTTAGTTTATTGATACAAATTATTTAATGTTTATTCTTTTGACGAAAAGATAAAAGGGTATGACAAATGTCATATCCTTTTTATGATGTTTGCTTCTGTTGCATGATTATACTCTTGTTTTATGATGAGGTCATAAGAAAAAATGAAACGAGGGAGTAAAAACAATGGCAACAGATCGAGAAAAAACAAAAAAACTGCGCCAGGACGTAGCGCCATTTGCGAAGTCTGACACAGCTAAAAGTATCTTTCAAATGGTAAATACAATTGTACCTTTAATCGCCCTATGGGTAGCTGGTTATATGTTAGTAGATGTTTCACCATGGTTGACAGCTGGCTTAAGTGTAATTTCTGCTGCATTTGTCGTACGAACTTTTATTATTTTCCATGATTGTACACACGGTTCATTTTTCAAAAGTAAAAAAGCAAACGACTGGGTTGGTTTTGTAACTGGGGTGTTAACATCATTCCCATATGAAAAATGGAAACGTGAGCATACAATTCACCACGCAACTAGCTCGAACTTAGATAAGCGTGGTATCGGTGATATTGATATGATGACAGTGGAAGAATTTTTACAAGCATCTAAAGGGCGACGTTTATGGTATCGTTTTTACCGTAATCCATTCGTAATGTTTGGCTTAGGTCCGCTATTTATGGTGTTAATTTTAAACCGTCGTAATCGAAATGACGCTAAACAGAAAGAACGTTTTAACACTTATCTAACAAATGTAGTCATCACGGGAATCTGTGTTGCCTTAATTTACTTTATGGGGTGGCAAGCATTTTTATTAGTGCATGTAGTAACATTGTTTGTTGCTGCTTCTCTTGGCATTTGGTTATTTTTTATCCAACATACGTATGAAGATTCTTATTTTGAGCATGACTCAGAGTGGGATTATGTAAAGGCCGCTGTTGAAGGTAGCTCGTATTATAAATTACCAAAGCTATTACAATGGGTTACAGGCAATATTGGCTTCCACCATGTACATCATTTAGCACCACGTGTACCGAACTATAATCTTGAAAAGGCGCATAATGACATACCGCCATTACACACTGCAACGACTATTACGTTACGTACAAGCCTAGAATCATTACGCTATAAGTTATACGATGAAGATCAAGGCAAGTTTGTAACCTTTAAAGAAGTTAATGAAATAATCAAACGAAAAGCAAGAAGCAGTATTGCTGCTTAGTAGAATTTTTTCAGCCATCTCTTCGAAGGGATGGCTGTTTTACGTAAATAAAACATATATTGAGGATGAAGCAATTACTGTGCTCATTATCAAAAGTTGTGGATTACATTTTTAATACGTAGCTTGTATATCAGTTGATTGGAGTGGAGGCTAGGCGACTCCTTATGGATTAGCGGATAGAGGAACGAAGGCTAAAACCATCACGTCCTGTGATAACGCCTTCGTGACCAACGCGAGTGAAGCGGCTCATCGGACGCCCCCAGGAAAGCGCCTAGCCGGAACGGAAATCCAACATCACGTTATGATAATGAGCCCATTACTACGGGGAATGTTATTATGTGGATAATGCATTAATAACCATGTGCAAGGCATAAAATTAATTTTCTTGTTATAATAAGGGAAAAGTAGGAAAGAGCGTGAGATTATAATGAGGAAATGGCACAGTATTATTCCGAATAGTCCAATGCTCAGTATATATTTATGGATTATTTTCTGTTTCCTACCGTTTTTCTTCATTTTTAGAAAATCATCGTATATAGAAATATCAGTAGGTATTACATTTTTAATGCTATATTTTATTTTCTATCGGTTTTCCATGAATTCGAAAAACGGTCTTGTTTATATGTGGATTAGCTTTGAAATGGTCATTAATATCGTCATGACCATATTATATGGCTATGTGTATTTATCGATTTTCACAGCTTTCTTCATTGGAAATATTCGTAAACCTGTTGGCTTCTATATTATGTATGGACTACATATTGGCTTTACGGTTATCTCTACGGGTATTGGCTTTTTCGTTGAGCTACACTTGTTTTTATCACAATTACCATTTGTTGTTTTAACGATTCTAGCGATTGTGCTACTTCCACTAACGATTTATGCAAAAAATAAACGCGAAAATTTAGAGGGGCAGCTTGAGACTGCTAATGAACGAATAGCTGAGTTAATTGTTTTTGAGGAACGCCAACGTATTGCACGGGATTTACATGATACTCTCGGCCAAAAGTTATCGATGATAGGCTTAAAAAGCGACTTAGCTTCAAGATTAATTGAACGTGATCCACAACAAGCTCTAACAGAGATTAAGGATATTCGTCAAACGGCAAGTATCGCATTAAAAGAGGTACGTGAATTAGTATCGGATATGCGAACAGCTAGGTTTGAGGACGAGCTTATGCGTATTTCTCAAATATTAAAGGCTGCTGAAATGGAGTTTGTATTTGAAGGTGATAAAGATACTTTACAAGTTCCGCCACTTGTGGAGAATGTATTATCCATGTGCTTAAAAGAGGCAGTTAATAATGTTGTTAAGCATAGTGGTGCTACAAAATGTGAAATTGCTTTCCATCAAAATTTTAAGGAAGTATATTTAGTTGTTCGTGATAATGGGCAAGGAATCACCAAAAAGCAAGCTTGGAAAACGGGTAACGGTTTAAAGGGAATGCGAGAACGGTTAGAGTTTATAAACGGTTCTTTTAAAATCGAGAGTGAAGTAGGCACTACATTAACAGTGTCGATTCCAGTGGCGATTACGCATCAGAAGGTCAAAGGAAATCTGAAGAACATATAGAAAAGAGGATTGCGACATGATACGAATTGTAATTGCTGAAGATCAGGGTATGCTACTAGGCGCACTGCGTTCATTACTTAGTATGGAGGATGATATGGAGGTCGTTGGATTAGCAAAAAATGGTGAAGAAGCATTGGCGCTTGTTGAAGAGCATCAGCCTGATATTTGTATTATGGATATTGAAATGCCTGTGAAAACAGGATTGGATGCTGCCGAGGAACTGCATTGCACAGGTTCTGATTGTAAAGTGATTATATTAACGACATTTGCAAGGCCGGGTTATTTTGAACGTGCAAGAAAATCTAGCGTTCGTGGCTATTTACTAAAGGATAGTCCGATAGAAGAATTGGTCAGTGCCATTCGTACAATTATGGACGGCAAAAGAATATATGCGCCTGAACTCGTTGATTTTGTCTATGAGGATGATAGTGAAAATCCTTTAACTGACCGAGAGAGCCAAGTACTGACACTTGTTGCAGAAGGAAAGACGACAAAAGAAATTGCTGCAGAATTATTTTTATCGGCAGGGACTGTCCGCAACTACATTTCCACTATTTTAGAAAAATTAAATGTTGGGAATCGTATAGAAGCCATTGCACGCTTTAAAGAAAAAGGATGGAATAAATAAATAGCTTAAGAACCTATCATGAATATCCTTATACCTAAGAAAGTGTTTGGAATAAAAATAGACAAAAGGCATTGAATTATTTAAATTCAGTGCCTTTTGTCATTTAAAAAATATATTAGCATATTGTATATTTAGACTACTAATGATAAAATTTAGAAAACAGTAATCATTTTAATGGGAAGGATGGAAATAATTATGAACAAAATTATGAAAGTAACTTCAACAGCATTATTAGCAACAACATTTGTCGTTACTAGCGCATATCCTTCAGCCGTTTTTGCTGCAAGCAACGATATGGTTGATCC
The DNA here is from genome assembly GCF_047737915.1 of Lysinibacillus sp. NPDC056185. Lineage (NCBI taxonomy): Bacteria > Bacillati > Bacillota > Bacilli > Caryophanales > Bacillaceae > Lysinibacillus > Lysinibacillus sp. NPDC056185. The sequence continues at coordinate 23,063 of NZ_JBLLLQ010000036.1, read as the reverse complement.
AGTAGTTGAGACAGAGACATCTATCCCATTACAAAGTAATATGGATCTAGCTGTTCAGGCGGCATTAGTCGGTCCTGAAATTAAAAAATTAAATGTACTAGGTCATGAATTTAATGTAAAACCAGCTTCTATTTCGAAAAAGAATGATCTAACAGTTGTAAATGGGCAAATATCCCATCACTTAAGCTGGCGTCCGGATGATCAATTGTACTACCGTATTGATATAGAAAATGGAGAAGTAAAGCAAGTAGAGATTAAAATTGACCGTGGAGGTTGGACAAGTTTATCTGCTCCATTTCTTGCTACATTAGCAGAGAAGAATGATATCCCGGTTACGCTTGAAATGATACAAGAACTTGGGCAAAAATTAGGTAGTTTTATTGATGGTAAATGGGAATATGCAGCAGAAGCAATTGTTTCAACTATTGCTTTACATGTTGAATAATATAAAACTTTAATCAGTGGGGGGCTTTTTTCATCCCCGCTGATTATTTTTATGACACGCAGAGTTTGAAAATCCACAACTAAAGCCAGAAGCATATTTAATTAAGCTTCTGGCTTCTTTATGTGACCTTATTTTTTGCGTTTTGTTAAACGTCCAAGAACGAATGCACCTGCTGCTACAGCAAGGACTGTGTTCGTTTTTTTCGTAAATACTTGTTTAGTAACAAGATTAAGATTTTGAGGACGCTCCGCTAAACGGCGCATAAAGTAGCCGTACCAATCTTCGCCGAATGGTACATATACACAGAAGTTATAGCCTTCTTTTGCAAGCTCTTTTTGCATATCTGTACGGAAGCCGTAAAGCATTTGGAATTCGAATTTATCAAGTGGAATATTATTGTCAGCTACAAAACGTTTTACGTGCGCAATAACATTATGGTCATGTGTTGCGATAGACGTAAACTTACCATGTAGTAAATGATATTCGATTAACTCGATGAAATTTAAATCAATATCTAATTTATCTTGGAAAGCAACCTCTGCAGGCTCTTTATAAGCACCTTTTACGATACGAAGGCGATAGTCGTTGAATTTTTCGATATCGTCCTTAGCACGGTAAAAGTAAGATTGGATAACAGTACCTACATTATTAAATGTTTTGGATAGCTCTTGGACCATATCAAAGGATGTTTGTAAACGACCATAGTCTTCCATGTCAAAGTTAACGAATATATCATATGCTGCTGCTTTTTCTACAATCTCATATAAATTATCGTAGCAAAAATCAACATCAATATCTAAACCTAATTGAGATGGCTTTAACGAAATATGTGCATCAACGCCGTTTTCATGAATAGCCTCAATAACAGCAAGGATTTGCTCTTTAGCTTTTGTTGCTTCTTCTTCAGTTGAAACAAATTCCCCTAAATTATCTACTGTGCAAGAGATTTTATGTGCGTTAAGCTCTTTGATGCTCGCAATCGTTTCTTCAATATTTGTACCAGCTACTACACTTTGTGCTCCTAATTTTAGTCCGTATTTTTTTGCAGCACTATTTAATAGTTGGTTTTCAGATAAATGGATGAAAAAATCGCGTAATAACATGGTCATTCTCCTCACTGCATTTCTTTTTTTTCTATATTATAGCACAATTTAGAAAATAAATATTGTTTTTACTATAACAATTATTTCACTTCAAGTAGTTGCATGCGCTCATTAAAAAGTGCAGGATAGCTTAAAAAACCTATCATAATGCTTGATAATGTCGCTGCTGTTAGCAGGGCGAAAATGATTAATAGTTGGAATTGCACCGCTTGAATAGGATCTGCTCCGCCGATTATTTGGCCACTCATCATACCTGGTAATTGAACAAGACCAATTGTTTTTTGGCTTTCTATTGTAGGAATCATACTGGCCTTTATCGCATTCATTAGCTGTCGATGAATAGCCTGTTTTGGTGTGCCGCCAAGCGATAACATTAACTCAATTTCGTTCTGATGACTTGCAATTTCCGATGTAAAACGGTTTAAAAATAGAACCGATAATACCATTGAATTACCAATCATCATGCCGCTAATTGGAATAATATACTGTGCTGTTGCAGGTACAATATCAAAACCAAGCAATACTCCTTGCGTAACAAATTCTACTACAATAAGAGTTAGCGCTATTTTCCATGTAATACCTTTAATACCTTTCCCTTTTTTACGAGCATTTAGTGTTGCTACTATAACCATTAAAGAAACCATAAGGAAAATATAAATATAGCTTTGAGCATCAAAGACAAATTTTAAAATGTAACCGACAGCAAGTAGTTGAATAATAGAACGAATAGTAGCGATGAGTGTATCTTTTTCGAGTCCTAGCTTTAAAGTTTTTGACAATAGAAGAGGAATTAAAACAAAAATTAACGTTAAGGAAAGAGAAGTATACGTCATACATTCACCCCCTGTACAAATTCAGCGACACGTGGATTTTTAGGTGCGTTAAGTAAGGAGCTTTTTCCTGTTTCAATTAGTTCTCCGTCCATCATGACCCAAGTATAGTGTCCGATTGTCAGCGCTTGCTGTAAATTATGAGTGATCCAAATGATTGTGACGTTAAACTTTTTATTAATTGTAGTAATAAGTGTCTCAATTTCCTTCACGGATTGACGGTCTAGTGCAGATGTGATTTCATCTAGCAATAAAATGGAGGACTGATTAATAAGTGTTCTTGCAATAGAGACTTTTTGTCGTTGTCCACCTGATAATTTATTCGTAGGGCGTTGTAAAAAGCTTTGATCTAGTCCAACGTCTTGTAAATATTGGATAGCTTCTTGCTCTGTAAGCTTTGCTCCTTGTAACGAACGAGGGAGTGCAAGATTGTCAAATACAGTTCCTTCTATCATAGGGGCCGCTTGAAGAGCCATACTCACATACCTTCTTAAAGCGGTTGGCTCGTAAGTAGAAATGTTTTGATTATCAATTAATATTTGACCATCTGTAGGAGATAATAGTCCATTGCACAATTTGAGTAGAGTTGTTTTGCCAGCACCTGAAGGGCCGACTAATGTGGTGATTTTTCCTTTTGGGAATGAACCAGTAAGCGATTTTAATATCATTTTGTCATTCGATGAAAAGGTGACCTGTTTAAAGTGAATGGCAGGCTCATATGAAGTATTCATAAAGTTAAAACTCCTTTATACTAATAGGTAAAATAACTGTAGCATGAAACAAAGGGAAGCTAAAGTCATTTACAGGCAGTGTGTAGTAATTAAGTTAAGGGGGATAGAGAATGGATGTATTATATGTAGATACATTAACATATGCACAAGGTGATATGTATATCGTTGCTTCAGATGAAGGTCTTGTGTATATAGGGACACCGAATGCATCATTTGAAGAGGTAGAAGTGTGGGCAAAAAAGCCATTTAAAGGCTATCGCTTTGAAGAGAATAAAGAAAAGTTACAGCGATATGTTAAGCAATTAACGGCTTATTTTAATAAAGAGCTTACAGAATTTGATGTGCCAGTACATGTCAAAGGAACACAATTTCAACTAGCAGTATGGAATGCATTGAAGGAGCTACCATATGGTACAACGACAACGTACTCAGACATTGCACACCGAATTGGTAATCCGAAAGCAGTAAGAGCTGTAGGCAGTGCAATCGGTGCCAACCCGATATTAGCAATTATTCCTTGTCATCGTGTAATTGGAAAAGATGGTAAGCTAACAGGCTTTCGTAGTGGACTAGCTATGAAAGAATTTTTACTGGAGCTAGAAAGAGCTTAAAACAAGAATCTGCATAACCTGTTGGGAAACAGCTCGCCAAAGGGATTGCAGATTCTTGTTTTTTGTATTAAAGAAACTAAAGCTAAATAAATGCTATTCACGTGTAGTACTGAAACTGATTGATCCATACAAGAAAATCAACATTAAAACAGAAGGATGAAAAACGCAAGAATTTGGGTATATAGTGTATACTAGGACTAATTATCAAAGCGGAAGAAGGGGTTTCTTGTGAGATCAAACTATGCAGATGATAGCTTAGCGCTACACACGGACTTGTACCAAATCAATATGGCAGAATCGTATTGGGCTGATGGTATACATAATAGAAAAGCAGTCTTCGAACTATATTTTAGAAAATTACCTTTTGGCAATGGTTATGCAATTTTTGCTGGGTTAGAGAGAATTCTTGAATATTTACGTGATTTTCGTTTTACTGATTCGGACATAACGTATTTACGTGAAGAGGTTGGTTATAAAGAGGATTTTATCGAGTATTTAAAAAATATTTGCTTTACAGGGGATATGTATTCGATGGTGGAAGGAGAAACTGTTTTCGCTAATGAACCAATTATTCGCATTGAAGCGCCTTTAGTGGAGGCGCAACTAATTGAAACCGCATTACTTAACATTGTGAACTACCAAACTTTGATTGCAACAAAGGCGAGTCGTATTAAACAAATTATAAAAAATGAAGTGGCGATGGAGTTCGGCACACGACGTGCTCAGGAGATGGACGCAGCAATTTGGGGAACGCGTGCGGCGTTTATTGGTGGTTTTGCTTCAACTAGTAATGTTCGAGCAGGTAAACTCTTTAATATACCGGTATCAGGTACACATGCACATGCACTTGTACAGGCCTATAAAAATGATTATGATGCATTTCACTCCTATGCAAAACGTCATCGTGATTGCGTATTCCTTGTAGATACTTACAATACGTTAAAATCGGGTGTGCCAACAGCGATTCAAGTGGCTAAAGAGCTGGGTGGCAAAATTAATTTTATTGGAATTCGTTTAGACAGTGGGGATATAGCTTTCTTGTCAAAAGAAGCGCGTCGTATGTTAGATGAGGCAGGCTTCCAGAACGCTAAAATTATCGTATCAAATGACTTAGATGAATACACGATCTTAAACTTAAAAGCTCAAGGTGCAAAAGTTGATGCGTGGGGAATTGGTACAAAGCTCATTACTGCATATGACCAACCAGCTTTAGGGGCTGTTTATAAAATGGTCGCTATTGAAAATAACGATGGGCAATTAGAAGATACGATAAAAATTTCAGCGAATGCTGAAAAGGTAACGACGCCAGGTCTTAAAAATGTATATCGCATTATTGATAGAAAGAATGGTAAGGCCGAGGGAGATTACATTACGATGCAAGATGAAAATCCTCAATCAGAGAAAAAAATTAAAATGTTCCACCCTGTTCATACATTCGTATCAAAATTTGTAACAAACTTTGAAGCTAAGGATTTACATCATCATGTGATTAAAAATGGAGAAATACATTATCAAAATCCTACTTTGGAAGAAATGCGTGATTATGCAGCTAATAATTTAGAATTGTTATGGGATGAATATAAACGTGCCATGAATCCTGAGGAATACCCAGTCGATTTAAGCCAAAAATGCTGGAATAATAAAATGCGTAATATTGAAGAAGTAAGTGAAATGGTCAATCGATTGTGAAGCATAAGGAGTGAAGGACAAAATGACATTACAGCAAGAAATCATTAAGGAATTACGTGTGTTACCTACTATTAATGAACAGGAAGAGATTCGCAAATCCATTGATTTTTTAAAGGAATATGCGCGTCGCTATAGCTTTGTAAAGGGATTTGTTCTTGGGATATCAGGTGGCCAAGACTCCACGTTAACTGGAAAATTAACGCAGCTTGCGGTGGATGAATTAAATGCCGAGGTGGGAGAAGCGAAGTACTCATTTTGGGCTGTTCGTTTACCATATGGTGTGCAAGCGGATGAAAAGGATTGTCAGGATGCGATTGACTATATAAAACCTACGAAGGCTTATACGGTCAACATTAAAGATGCAGTCGATGCAAGTGTTAGAGCATTAACGAATGCAGGTATTGAACTAAGCGATTTTGCCAAAGGGAACGAAAAGGCACGTGAGCGAATGAAGGTGCAGTATTCTATTGCTGCTATGAATAATGCTGTTGTGCTAGGGACCGATCATGCTGCGGAGGCAATTACAGGTTTTTACACAAAATTTGGGGATGGTGGTGCGGATTTAATGCCAATCTTCCGTCTCAACAAGCGTCAGGGTAAGCAGTTACTAGCTGCGCTTGATTGCCCGGAGCATTTATATTTAAAGGTACCAACTGCGGATTTAGAGGAAGATCGTCCTTCATTACCAGATGAAGTAGCTCTTGGTTTAACGTATGACCAAATTGATGATTATTTGGAGGGGAAGGAAATCCCTGAAGATGCTCGTAAAACATTAGAAGGGCATTATTTACGTTCTCAGCACAAACGTCATATGCCAATTACAATATTTGATGATTTTTGGAAGTAATATTTATAAGGTTCATCACTTAAAGATAAATGATAATTATTGAAAAATATCCCATTGTATATAAGTTGATTGGAGTGGAGGCTGGGCGACTCCTTGGGGATCAGCAATAGAGGAACGAAGGCTAAAACCATCACGTCCTGTGATAACGCCTTCGTGACCAGCATCGTGCTGGCCCGAGACCCTGGAGCGAGCAGATAGAGGAACGAAGGCTAAAAGCATCACATCCTGTGATAACGCCTTCGTGACCAACATCGTGTTGGCCCAAGCGGCTCATCGTACGCCCCCAGGAAGCTTTGCTCTGTGCGAAAGCGAAGCGTCAGCAACAAAGCGCCCAGCCGGAACGGAAATCAACCCCACGCTATGAGTAATATTTAGGAAAAGAGTTATGAGAAAAAGTGGAAAATATTTTTTCTTATAGCTCTTTTCTATTTTTTTAAGCAATTTGGTTCTGTATTATTAAGTTCAAGCATATAATGTCGATATATATACCTACAAAGTTGATAAAAAGTAAAGGAGGGTAATTATATATGAGGACTTCTAGAGTAAGTTCGACGACTAGTAGTATCTTTCGTAACGAACAACAGTATTTACATGCTGGGGATTTAAGTCATAATTTTGGACAAAATCCGAAACGACAGTTTAAAAATAGTCTGCAAAAAAATAAAGATAAAAAGAATATCGGTAAAACTAGACAAATTCAGCAGCAACGTCCTAATAACATAGCAGCTAGTTATGTGGACAGTGCTTACAATTTACAAATACGCAATGAATTAAATGAAACTGCCGTTAAGCTAAGTCTTGTCAGCAAGCAAAAGAAGCTTCTCAATAGTTACCGTTCTTCTATATAACATCATAAATTCGAACTCTCTACGTCATTCGGGATGTAGGGAGTTTTTTTGGACTTTAAATGAGTATGATTTCCGTTTCAAGCTATACCTTTTCCTGTAGACCAAGAAATCTTTTGTTGCTTCGCTACGTTAGCACTACGCTTCGCACAAAAAACATCCTGTGGCTGTCGCTTCGCTTTCGCACAAAAAACATCTTGCTGAAGATACATGCCTTAGCGAAGAGCTATTAATAGGAACTTAATTTCAATAATCCTGAATGTAAGTTGTAGAAAATGGAAATAATATATTTTTTATTCGAAATATTCGAAGTCAAGATGTTCAATGAATATTCAAGGTAATTTTTCCAATACTTCACAGCGATTTTTAACTTATTTCACAACTTACCTGTAAAGTATGTAATAGAAACAGAAAAAACGAAATAATGGGGGAAGCAATTGTGAAAAAAATATGGTTACCTGCATTTGCAGCATTACTTTTACTCGCGGCGTGTGGTACAGAAAAAGATCAAGTTAAGAAAGAAGAGTCTAAGCAAGATGTTACAACAAGTGAAGCAGAAGCAAAGGATAAAACTACACAAGTCGCTTCTTTAGTGGATCCGCGTTTACAAGAACCAAAAGAAGGTACAATGTGTGAAATGTGTAATATGAAAGTGTATTTGAAAGACGAAGATATGGGTGAATTCTCTACTCAAGCAATAAAAGAGGATGGGACAATTGCCTTTTATGATGACATAGGTTGTTTAGTAAATGCCGAGGTTGCAAATAATGAAAAGAACGAAAAATTTGTACGTGATCATATCACAAAAGATTGGGTAAAGGTTGAAGATGCAACGATCGTTAAAACCGACCTAAAATCTCCGATGAATTGGGGATATATTTATTTCAAAGATAAAGCTGATGCAGACAAATATATCGCTGACAATCCAACTGCACATGTAGAGGAATTACAAAAAATTAAAGACGATGCATTAGAGCGTCGTAATAAGAAAATGAAAGAAAAAGCTGAAAAAGAAGCCAAAGGTGAATCTGATTCTATGCATATGGAAGAAAAGAAACCTGATGGTCATGGTCATTAATCGAATGGACTAGGGGAAATTCCTCTAGTCTTTTCGTGCTGAACTGGGAGGTAAGGATTGGTGAAAAAAATAGGGTTTGCCTTATTATTTTTTCTATTTATGAGTCAGACAGTGCACGCCGATTTTGATGTACAGGAAGCCATTAATGTAGCAAAGCCTGGGGAGGTCGTTCATATTCCTGCTGGTCGTTACCAAGGTAATTTTATTGTGACAAAACCGATAACACTACAAGGTGAAGAGGGAACGGAACTTATCGGCGAAAGAGGCAACCCTACACTCCGAATTGAAAACACTGCTAATGTCACTGTGGAAAATATAACGTTATCAGGGAAAAATAAAGCGATTGTAGCCAGTACTGTAGATGGACTTGAGTTACGTAAGTTACAAATTAAAGATGTTCATACAGGTGTCCATATACAACTTTCCAAAAATGTACACATACATGATATCAATGTGACTGGTATCGAAGGTCATTATTCCAAAAAAGGTAATGGGGTGGCTATTTATAAGAGTGAGGACATTACCATCGAAGGCAATACTGTTGAGCAAGTGCAGGACGGAATTTATGTAGAAGAGGTAAAGCATATTGTTGTTCAACGTAATAAGGTGACGAGCAGTCGTTACGGTACACACTTTATGTATACGAGTGATGTTGAAGCACTTTTCAATACATATGCTCAGAATGTGACTGGCCTTATGATTATGATGACAACAGATATATTCCTTGAGAATAATATAGTAGCTAATCATTTTGATTTTAATGGCTACGGTATGCTGCTGTATGATGTACAGCAAGCCAAAATTAAACATAACACGATTAAAAATAACCGAACTGGTGTGGCAATGCAGAAAAGTTCAAATATCCGAATTGAAACAAATGATTTTCAGATGAACCAAACAGCCATTGAAGGTACAAAGGTAAGTGACGACACAATGGCTAGTAGTAATAACTTTACAGGTAACATTTTAACTGCGCGCTCCGATAAGCAAGGCTTTCGACTAGTAAATAATTATTATGATGATTACTCAGGGATTGACTTAAAAGACAATGGTATCGGTGATATTCCATATGTGGCTGTGTCGAGCTTTGGTCAATGGATGGTACGCCAGCCTGTTTACCAATATTTCGTGGCATCTCCGAGCGTCATTTTATTGACATCGCTGGATCAGCAAATTAATAAAACTGAAAAGAATATGCTTGTTGATAATACTCCCAAATTGGCGATGAAGCATGTGAACGAGAAGGCCAAGATGAATGTGGTGCAAATGCTAGTAGGTTTATTCTTGACATTAAGTAGTTTATGGCTATGGAAAAGAGGAATAACAGAATGAAAAAATGGATGATGATTGTAATGCTATGTTGCGGTGCTTTGATGGGCTGTAGTGAAAAAACATATGAGCCTCGTGAAATAGTTAGTGAAACCGATGTTTGTAAAATTTGCAATATGAGTATAGTTCACAGTGCATATGCTGGTCAGATTGCGTTGAAGAATGGTGATTATGAAATTTTTGATGATATCGGCTGTCTAATGGAATATATAGAAGCAAATGGGGAAGCTGAGATTGGAGCAGCCTTTATTAAAGATGCAGCAAAAAATGAATGGATTGACGTTTTTAACGCTGTGTATGTATACAACAAGGATTATTGGACTCCGATGAATTATGGGGTAGTTGCGCTTGATTCGAAGGAAGCGGCACAGGAGTGGATGACTAAAGAGGGAGAAGGTCAGCTGCTAGCCTATAAGGATTTACATGACTTTAAATGGGGGATCCATAAGTGATGTATAGTATGTTTATTAAACTAGAATTAAAGCAAATGCTTAGAAGTCGTTGGATGCAACTTGTAGGCATACTTTTCACATTCGTTTTTACAGCTATCATTGTTATACAGCAAATGGCATTACCAGATGTAGAGGGTTTTACAAGACAGACAGCCTCGTTTTTAAATGTATTGTTGTTTTTATTGCCTCTGTTTATTTTAACGATTGGTAGTATGAGTATCGCAGGTGATGTGGAATCAGGCTGGTTTTCATTATTAAAGACATATCCGATGACGCGTACGCAATATATTGCAGGAAAGTATATTGCCTCTGTGTTTGCCTTTTTATTAGTCGTTGTCGTGGCGTTTGGCGTAATTTTAGCGCTTGGTGGATTTCTTGGCGGAGTTCGTTTGCCAGTTATTTTCATTATTCTAACTTTGCTATGTATCTTCATTTTTGTGTCATTGGCCATTGCTGTGGGAGCTTTTGCAAAAACAAGATTATTTGCATTATCGTTATCACTTGTCTTTTGGTCTATTTTTTTATTGCTAATCTCTTACGCTTTAATGGCTATTGGAACGATCGTGGCGGGGCATATTCTTCAAAAACTGACGATTATAGCGATACATATTAATCCTGTGGAGTGGCTGCGCTTTGGTTACTTTATTTTTACAGATCAGGCTAGTGTGCTCGGACCTGCATTTTATACAGTAACGCAGTTTTATTCATCACCACTAGGTTACGCAGTATACGTAGCTGTGACATTGCTTTGGATAGTATGTCCGCTAGCTTACACTAGCTTGCTTTTAAAGAAAGGGGAAAGAAGATGATGTTATTAGAAACAAAGAAGTTATCGAATATCTATGATAATAATAGAGGTCTTCATGAAGCCTCCTTTTCTTTACAGGCGGGGCGTATTCTAGCGCTTGTAGGAGGAAATGGTGCTGGAAAGAGTACTTTAATTCGCCTCCTAACTGGGCAAGAAAAGCAAAAATCTGGGGAAATAATATGGCATAAACCACAAGCTATTCGATATATGCCTGATGATGTGGACTTTCCGTCTATGTTAACAGCGGCAGAAATTTTGCAGCTACTTGCCTCTTTAAAGAAAATTAGCAAAAAGGAACAGGAAGATGTACTGAGACGCGTAGCTTTATGGGATGTTCGAAAACAAAAAGTGAAGCATTTCTCAAAGGGGATGCGTCAACGGCTTAATCTCGCTCAAAGTTTACTTGGTGAGGGTTCTTTGCTTATTTTAGATGAGCCTACGAATGGTCTTGATCCTTTTTGGATTGCGGAGCTGAAAAAAATGATGCTAGAGGAAAAAGCAAGGGGCTGTACTGTAATTTTTTCTACGCATTTGCTTGCTTTTGCGGAGGAAGTAGCGGACGATGTGTTAGTTTTACATGAAGGAAATATCCTTTTTTCTGGTGAATTAGAGGAAATACTTTTACAAGAAAATTCATCTTCGTTAGAGAATTTATGGTTAAAAAAATTAAATCTGTAACATTTTGATAGGTAATGACGTTATACTAAAAGATAGGTTTGTTTGAATTGTATTCAGACAAGCCTTCTTTTTCATGCTGAAGTATTATTATTTTTTTCGCTAAGTGCTCGAGCTATAGGGATGAGGCAATAGATGAATGTTTCATACTAATTGTGTTACTAAACATATTTCGTTATTCTTAAAGAAGTTGTCATGCAATTCGAATAATTGCTGGAATTGAAATAGGAGGTTTTTTGATTTATGAATTCACAAATACAAGGTGTATTAGAAAATATAGAAAAAGTAATGATAGGCAAAAGAGAGGTTGCAGAGCTCAGCATAGTAGCTTTGCTGGCAAGGGGGCATGTCTTGCTTGAGGACGTACCAGGTGTCGGTAAAACGATGATGGTGCGAGCGCTGGCAAAATCCTTTGATGCACAGTTTAAAAGGATTCAATTTACACCTGATTTATTACCGTCTGATGTTGTAGGAGTATCTATTTATAATCCAAAAACGTTGGAATTTGAGTTTCGACCTGGTCCGATTATGGGGGATGTCATTTTAGCTGATGAAATTAACCGTACGTCTCCAAAAACACAATCTGCTTTACTTGAGGGGATGGAGGAAGCATCTGTCACGATTGATGGTAAAACCTTAACAATCAATCAACCATTTTTCGTTATGGCCACTCAAAACCCAATTGAGCATGAAGGAACATATCCGTTACCAGAAGCACAGCTGGATCGTTTCTTACTGAAAATAAAAATGGGCTATCCTTCAAGAGGACAAGAAGTAGAAATACTTCGTCGTGCTGAACATGGTAAACCAATTGAAAAAATTGAAGCGGTGCTAACAGCTGCGCAATTAAATGAATTGCAGGAGCTTGTACAGGGTGTGTATGTTGAAGATTCGGTCAAAAACTATATGGTCGAACTAGCGACTCAAACAAGGGAAAATAGCTATATATATTTAGGCGTAAGTCCTCGCGCAACGATTGCTTTAATGAAAGCTTCACAAGCTTATGCATTTATAAAAGGGCGAAGCTATGTTACACCTGATGATGTTCAATATTTAGTACCATTTGTTTTTAGCCATCGTCTAGTATTAAAACCAGATGCCCGTTACGATAACGTTACGGCAGAGGAAATTATTGAGCGAATTATTGCGAAAACACCTGTGCCGACAAAGAGGTTTGCTGAGCAATGAAGAAATGGCGAGCTTTAATAGAAAAAAGTAAACATTTCTTATTAGTATCTTTGTTAATGATCATAACGTTTTGTTATGCCATGTTCCAAGGTGGGTTTGTCAGCTGGTTTGTGTTTTTTACAGTTAGTCCGTTTTTGTTATACGCATTTATTTTCTTACTGGTGAAAGAAGATATTTTACTAGTGGAACGCAAAATTGAGCCATCCCATGTAGAGAGTGGACAATCTGCTAAGGTTACCATTACGGTGGAACGAAAAACACGCTTTCCGTTTGCTTATATGATGATGGAGGAACTTGTGAACAGTGAAGCCCTTGTTCAATCAAGGGTGCAAGGAACGAATAGCATTAAGTTCGTTGGCTTCGGGAAAAAATTTAGCTGGGATTACGTGTTGGAAAATATGTCCCGTGGCGAGCATCGTTACTTAGGTGTTAATATTGTTTTCTGTGATTTTTTTGGCTGGGCAAAAAAGAAAGTTGCGGCAGAAAAGGAACAAGTCATTTTAGTTTACCCGAGAGTACGTGAGATGAAGTATGCCGCGCTTCAAACAAAATTTGATGTTGGTACAATGATGTCACCTTATTCAATTGTTAAGGATACATCCATGGCTGTTGGCTTACGTGAGTATGTTCCAGGTGACCGTTTTTCGTGGATTCACTGGAAATCATTTGCGAAAACACAAACATTGCAATCTAAGGAATTTGAAGATCGTCAATCGCAGGAGTTAATGTTGGTACTTCATGCTGGAAAATCTCCGTTATTTGAAGAAAAAATTGAGCTTGTAGCTTCGATGCTACAAACAATTGTCGGAGAACGTGGAGATATTTCATTTGTTTCAGCTGGTTCGAAAACGAAGGTGTTTCCGATTATCCAAGGTAATAAGCAGCTAGATCAAGTAATGCATCATTTAGCTGCTATAAAACCTGCTGAAACGGTCAAATTTCAATTACGAGAGCAGCAAGTGTTTAAGCATGTTGCAACATTACTATATGTTACGAGTGAAGTATCAGATGAATTACTTTATTCTCTAGCCAATATGGTGAAAAGCTGTATTTGTTTTGTAGTAGCAGAGCAGCCACCTATGCAATCAGAGTTGGCGAAGCGTTATAGGCAAATTAAAGTTGTACATGTAAATCCAACAGATTATTACCATCTGTTCACGGAGGTGATGAAGCCGTGAAAAAATCACTAGGAAATTTTATAGAATTAGCAATAGCATACGTAATAATTTTTCTGATTTTACGTGAATGGCTTATTCCTGTAATGCAGCTGACAAATACAGGCTTGGTTCATTTGTTTTTAGTGTTTATCGGTCTAGCATTGATACTCAGCTTATTTCAAATACATCCATTATTATCGGGATTAGTGAAATTTAGTTATATTACTTGGTTTATAGTGTTTGTTTATAGTGAAAGTCCCTTTTTTTCAGGACAGACAATACCATTTCTAATGCATGAATGGAAATGGAATATGACGACCATTCTTTCGGGCGATTTTGGACAAGTATCGGATACATTTAGAACGGTGCTATTCCTTGCGCTTATTTGGATGTTAATATACCTAATTCATCACTGGATAACTGTGCGGAAAAATATATTCTATTTCTTCGCGTTAACGGTATTCTTTATTGCCACACTAGATACGTTTAGTGACTATGATGGAAAGGTAGCAATTGTTAAAGTACTTGTACTTGGATTAATAATGACAGGCTTGCTTTTTGTTAAAAGCTTATGGCTTCAAACAGATGCACCGAGCAATGTAATAGGAAAGTGGAAACTGGTTATTCCGATGATCGTTTCGGTAATGCTTGTTAGTTCAGTGGCATTCTTTTTACCTAAGACAGGACCGACCTGGGCTGATCCAGTGCCTTTTATTAAAGGGGTTGCAGGGCAAGGGGGCTATGGAACAGGTGCAAAAACAGTTGGTTACAGCGAGGATGATAGCCGATTAGGAGGACCGTTTCAAGGTGATAATACACTAATTTTTACTGCAACTTCTCGTGATCGCCATTATTGGCGTATAGATACAAAGGATACTTATACTTCGAAGGGCTGGATTCTTTCGGAGGGGAACTTTGGCAAAAATGTTTACCAAACCAATAGCCCTATCCAAACTTCGTTACAAGTTGGATCTCGAGAAAAAGAACGTCAAATTCAAATAGACATTGCTACTCCAATGCCATTTTTATTGCAAACGTATGGCATGATATCTGTTTCTGCCCAAGATTCACCGCTGTTTATTCAGGATGAACACACTGAAAAAATAGCAATAGAACAACAGAATGGTGAATCGAAATTGTTATCTAACTATACGATTTCTTATAGTGAGCCAGAATATAGCATGAAGCAGCTTCAAATGTCTAAAGCATCCACGGTAGAAACATTAGATCCTTCCTTTAACCGTTTTTTACAATTGCCAAATACACTTCCGCCACGTGTCGTGAATTTAGCGAAAGAAATCACACACGATAAGGCTTCAGTATATGATCAAATAAAAGCAGTTGAAAGTTATTTTTCATCTCATGGCTTTAGATACGATAAAAAAGAAGTAGCAATTCCGGCTGAAGGTCAAGATTATGTTGATCAGTTTTTATTTGATACTAAAATTGGCTACTGTGATAATTTCTCAACATCAATGGTTGTCCTCCTACGTTCGGCGGGGATACCCGCACGTTGGGTGAAAGGCTTTGCACCAGGCAAGCCTGGTCGAATAACAGATGGTTTACAGGAGTATCAAATTACAAATGATAATGCACACTCATGGGTCGAAGCATATGTACCTGGAATAGGCTGGATGGAGTTTGAACCGACAATTGGATTTTCTAGAAATATCAATATCAATTATGATATTGAGCAAGACACTCCTCAGCAGGAGCAAGTACTGCAACCAGAAAAAAAACAAGAGCAACCAAAGAAGGAAGAGCAAGAGCCGAAGAAAGAAAAAGCTAGCTCAACGTCGTTTAGTTTTGATTCTGTTTGGACATGGATGAAAAAGCTTACTTATGTATGGATTGCTCTAGGCATTTTGATGATCATCGGTGGCATTGCTTTGTTTATGCAACGTAAAACGTGGATACCTAAAATGCAAGTACGAGCATTTCGTAATAAAGAAGCGGACTGGACAAATTTTGATGCTTCATATCATGTTTTAACGAAGCAATTATCTCGTATTGGATTACGCCGAAAAGATGGCGAAACATTACGTGCATTTGCTACAAGAGTAGATGAGTCGCTAGAGACGGAAGAGATGCAAAAACTGACTGCTGTATATGAACAACATATTTATGGCAAAGATAAACAAGAGGTTGATTTTATGAAACTGAAAGAAAGTTGGGAAAATTTAATCAATCGCACTATCAGTTGATTTTGATGGGTACAAAGAGTAAAATGAAAAAAATTATATATGATGAGGATTGCTTTCATATAAGTTCGATAATAAGGTTCGGATGTTTCTACGAAATCACCGTAAATGATTTCTCTATGAAGGTGAATGTTTTGGTTAGGTGAGAAGGTTAGTAAATCACTTTTCTTTGCTACGCATTCGCCTTTATAAATTAGAGCTTATGAACGCGTAGGAAGTTTTTACTTTCATACGCGTTTTTCTTTGAACATATGAAAAGTCCTTTAAAAATAGTAGAAGAGGTGGAAATATTGTCAGCAAACCCTTTATTAGAGCAAGAAAAAATCGTCGTTCTTGATTTCGGTAGCCAATTTAACCAATTGATTACGCGTCGTATCCGTGAGTTTGGTGTTTTCAGTGAGTTACATCCTCATACGATTACAGCAGAAGAAATTAAAGGTATGAACGCAACAGGTATTATTTTTTCAGGTGGTCCAAACTCAGTTTATGACGAAAATGCCTTCCATGTAGACCCAGCTATTTTCGAATTAGGCTTACCAATCCTAGGTATTTGCTATGGTATGCAATTAATGGCACATACGCAAGGTGGTAAAGTTGAAGGTGCTGAAACACGTGAATATGGTAAAGCGGAAATTAAAGTAACAGCTTCAAACAAGTTATTCGGTAACTTACCAACTGAACAAATCGTTTGGATGAGCCACGGTGACCATGTAACTGAAGTTCCTGCTGGTTTTGAAGTAATCGCAACAAGTGCTGCTTGCCCGATCTCTGCAATGGCAAATGTTGAACGTAAACTATATGCAGTACAATTCCACCCGGAAGTACGTCACTCTGTATACGGTAACGACTTATTACGTCAGTTCGTCTTCGACATTTGTGGAGCAAAAGGCGATTGGTCAATGGCAAACTTCATTGAACTTGAAATCGCAAAAATCCGCGAAATAGTAGGCGACAAAAAAGTATTATGTGCACTTTCTGGCGGTGTAGACTCATCAGTTGTTGCTGTTCTAATTCATAAAGCAATTGGCGACCAACTAACTTGTATGTTCGTTGACCACAACTTAAACCGTAAAGGTGAAGTTGAGCAAGTTATGAAAACATTCACAGAAGACTTCGACATGAATCTTATTAAAATTGATGCACGTCAACGTTTCATGGATAAACTTGCAGGCGTTTCTGACCCAGAACAAAAACGTAAAATTATCGGTAACGAATTTATTTACGTATTCGATGAAGAAGCAGCTAAACTTGAAGGAATGGACTTCCTAGCACAAGGTACGCTTTACACAGATATCATTGAATCTGGAACATCAACTGCACAAACTATTAAATCTCACCATAATGTTGGTGGTCTTCCAGAAGACATGCAATTCAAATTAATTGAGCCACTTAACACATTATTTAAAGACGAAGTGCGCGCACTAGGATTAGAGCTTGGCCTTGACGAAAAAATCGTTTGGCGTCAACCATTCCCAGGTCCAGGTCTAGGTATCCGTGTACTTGGTGAAGTAACAGAAGAAAAACTAGAAATCGTACGTGAATCTGATTTCATCTTACGTGAAGAAATCGCAAAAGCTGGTCTTGATCGCGACATCTGGCAATACTTCACGGTATTACCTGACATCCGTTCAGTTGGCGTAATGGGCGATGCGCGTACGTATGACTACGCAATCGGTATCCGTGCGGTAACATCTATCGACGGTATGACTTCTGATTGGGCACGCATTCCTTGGGATGTATTAGAGAAAATCTCTGTTCGCCTAGTAAACGAAGTAAAACACGTTAACCGCGTGCTGTACGATATTACATCTAAGCCACCTGCAACTATCGAGTGGGAATAATCCCCTTATTTGATTTCGAATAAAAAGCTAGTCTGATTTTTTCAGACTAGCTTTTAATTTCTTTTTTTAGCATTAAAAATAAGAAAAGCACACCAATTTCTACGATTAACGAGACAAAAATAACATTTAAATGGAAGAAAATTATACTTATCAAAATAGCTATACAAATAAATATTGAACTATATCGATAATTTTTTGATTGATAAAAGAATGAATACGGTAATAAATGTGCACCGTAAATAATTGCATATACAGGTAAGACCCAGATAGGTGCTTTAAGTAATAGAAGAATACAAATAATTAAATATAAAATTTGATTGTTTGTTGCAATCAATAGTCCATTAATCAATGGATTTTCTTTATAAAATAAATCAACATTTAATATTTTGGCACAAAGAATTGAAACAGGAAACAGCAATGCACCACAAGATAAAATACCAATATTTTTTATCATTAAATCTAAAGGCAGCAACGCGATTATTGTGATAACTCCCCAAATAAATATTGAGGCCATTATAAAAGGCAGCCCCTTCTTTTGTTTCTGTGCAATATCGTTTAATAGTACTTGTAAGCTAGTATTGAGGTTCATTTCAGTCTCCTTAATTTTCAAGCGATCTATTCAAACTATCCGCTATTTTTTTATTTTCATATTTTGAGAAAAAATAAAATCCGATGATATGACCAATCAACGTTATCACTAAAATTAGCAATAAATAAGGTTTGATAATTGCAAATGCTTTCAGTGAAAAAAGATATACACTTCCTAAGCAACAGAAGAAATTCAAAAAAGTACTAATAGTAATTTTAGATGTTACTTTTAATGTTGAGTAATTCCACAAATATGGATAAGCTATACCAAAAACAATCCCCATCAGAACACTAATACCAATTAAATTCCAAATGTAAAGAAAGTTGACTGTTTCTTCGTGAAGATTAAAAACAGTAATTAAGAAAACAATCCAAATTAATCCCAAAAATGAAACGTATAAAAAGCTATTTTTTAAGTCTTTTATCATATCAATTTCTCCTTAATAGATTTTGCATAATGTCTACTGACAATATATTTATTTTGCTGTTTTGTAATAACTTCCAATCTAGCGTGACTTCCCGAAGCAAATGAGCGTATTTGCTTCAAATTCAAAATCATTGAATTATTGATTCTAACCAATCCGAAAGATTCCAAGTAAGATAATTCTTTTAAAATCTTATTCAGCAATAGCTCTGTACCATCTATTAAAAAGACTTTGGTAAAATGACCAGATGCTTCAATTGCTTCGATGTCATTGAGTTCAATCATAACCTGCCGATTTGTTTTGAAATCTGTTGCGCTTAATGTTATAGATTGAAAAAAATGCTGTTCGATTGTAGAAAGTAATTCTTTATTCGATGGATTACTGATAATCTCAATTTCAGAAGATGATTGATTGTTTTTCCAAATGTAGTTGAATTTCATGTGGATCTCCTTTCTGTTTTAATCGTAGCAACACTTCTCAGAACTTACGATGATTTTTCGTTTTGTTGCAAAAAAAATAGGCTTTGTTACAGATTTTCCAAACAGGAAAGCCCAATCCTTCAGGTGTGGGATGAGTGTGAGGTCGGATATGGAGTGCCGAAAGGTTTGTGGTGCTTCAAGTATCCGAAAATTCCACTCTTTTTTGTATATGAGTGTATGTTTTTATGGAATTAGGGATTGGGAAAGTAGAGGATGTTAAGCTGCAATATATTACAGACCTTGAAATTCTTTCTTTAAGGATAATACTTTCGAAGCGTTAGGTATAGTAAACTAATGAATATAAATAGGACTCTATGTCGTTGTTTAGTTTAGGGGGGACAGAAATGGAAAAAAATATAGCGATGATTCACACACTTGCTATTGGTATGCCGAAAGAGTTGCATTATAGTAATGGGCGCTCAATGATTACAGGGATTGAAAAACGAAAAGTACAAGAAGTATATTTGTCCGTTCGTGGATTTGAGGGGGACGATGTAGCAGATAAAAAACATCATGGCGGTCCTGACCGTGCCGTTTGTTTATATCCTGCGGAGCATTACATACAATGGGAACAGGAACTTGGTAAACCGTTGCCGACAGCAGCATTCGGTGAAAACTTAACAGTAACGAATATGTTGGAAGCAGAAATTTGCATTGGTGATATTTATAAAATAGGTGATGCTGTCATCCAAGTTACCCAAGGACGTGTACCTTGTAGTACGATTGATAAATATACTGAGGCGAACATATTACTCAAACGTTTAATTGAAACAGGTTATACAGGCTTCCTTGCTCGTGTACTGAAAGAAGGGACAATCTGTGCAGATTCAAAAATTGAATTAGTGGAAAAGCACCCTGAACGAATTTCAATTTTACATTGCAACGAAGTGTATTTTAAAAACAAAGATGCACTTGCGATGAAACGTATACAAGCAGTTGATGCATTAGCGGAAGATTGGAAACAAAAATTAGCAAAAAGAATTCAGCTTTTGCAAAGTAAAGTGATGAATTAAATATATGTAGATCAAGGGAGCTTTCTTGTAATTGATGTAATCAATTATGCCTCGGCATAATTGCGTGCGGAATCAGCTTTGTGTTTAGGCCTGCATATGTTTTTTGTGCGAAAGCGCAGTGTTAACGTAGCGACAGCAACACGAAGTTGGTCACTCAGTCGTGTGTTGTTACTGACGCTACAGAAAGTAATTGTAGCTGACGCTTCGCTTTCGCTACAAAAAACATTTGTAGCTGACGCTTCGCTTTCGCTACAGAAAATAATTGCTGAAAGAAGTTAAAATCCTCTAGAATTTGAATGGATCCTAGGGGATTTTTTTATTTAAAACGTTCAGTACTGACCTGTTTATGCAACGATTTTTTAAAATGTGAACATTAAATAAGGATTTTACACGAACTTTCGTGTATTTTTTATAAAAAATGTTCGGAAATAGGGTTGAAATCTGAAAAGTGAAATGATATATTACGATTGTAAATTAAATATGTCGTCGTATAATGTCGGGGATAAGGCCCGTGAGTTTCTACCAAGTTACCGTAAATAACTTGACTACGATTTTAGTTATATATACCAATGTATAGACACTAATTGATTTCACGCTATAGTAATGGTGATGAAATGTATCGTAGACATGCGACTAGTAGAGTAGTCAGCGTGTTTTTTTTGTTTTCGATATTGAAGACGACCATACGGAGGATTTCTTTAAAATGAAAAAGTATTTCATGTTCGATGAATTAGGAACTAATTATCGCCGCGAAATAATAGGTGGTATTACTACATTCCTTGCTATGGCTTACATTTTAGCCGTTAACCCTGGTATGTTAGAAAATGCAGGAATGGATAAAGGTGCTGTATTCGTAGCTACAGCATTAGCAGCTGCAGTCGGTTCTCTAATTATGGGTATTTTTGCTAAATTCCCAATTTCACTTGCTCCTGGTATGGGCTTAAACGCATTCTTCGCTTTCACTGTAGTTGGAGCGTATGGTATTCCATGGCAGACTGGTTTAACAGGTGTTTTCTTCTCAGGTGTTATCTTTATCATTCTTTCGTTAACAGGTATTCGTGAAACAGTAATTAATGCAATTCCAGTACAACTTAAATATGCAGTTTCAGCAGGTATTGGTTTATTTATAACATTTGTTGGCTTACAAGGAGCGGGCATTATAACAGATAGCAAAGCTACATTGGTGACTTTAGGAACATTCACTGGTCCAACTTTACTAGCTGTATTCGGGATTGTTCTTTCAATTATTCTTATTATTAAACTACGTAGTATTGGTATTTTCTTAGGGATGGTTATAACAGCAATTGTTGGTATGATTACAGGTGTCATTGAGCCTCCTACAGCATTTGTTTCAGCAATTCCGAGTGTAGATTCTACATTTATGGTAGCTCTAGATCCAATTCGTCATGACTTTAGTTCTTTATTAAACGTTAAATTTTTAGTAGTTGTCTTAACATTCTTGTTTGTAGATTTCTTTGATACAGCAGGTACTTTAATGGCAGTTGCAACACAAGCAGGATTAGTAAAAGATAATAAATTACCACGTGCAAGTCGTGCATTGATGGCTGATGCTCTTGCGACAACAATTGGTTCTCTATTTGGTACATCAACAACTACAGCGTATGTAGAGTCAACTTCAGGTGTAGCAGCAGGTGCTCGTTCAGGTTTCTCTGCTGTAGTAACGGCAATACTATTCCTAGTAGCATTATTCTTCTCACCGTTACTTGCTGTGGTAACTCCAGCAGTAACAGCACCAGCTCTAGTTATTGTAGGTGTTCTGATGGTATCTTCATTACGTTTAATTGATTGGGATAAATTCGAGATTGCTGTACCAGCTTTCTTTACAGTAATCATGATGCCTCTTGGTTACTCAATTGCTACAGGTATCGCAATAGGCTTTGTCTTCTATCCAATAACAATGCTTTTAGCGGGTCGCAAAAAAGAAATTCACCCTATGATGTACGGATTATTCTTTGTCTTCCTTGCATACTTTATATGGGTACGCTAAGTATAAATACACAATAGAAATATAAAAAGCACCTACAATTGTTAGAAATGAAACTAACAATTGTAGGTGCTTTTCTTATAAAAACTATAAAAATATAAAACAATTTTATTGATAAAAAATCTTCATCAATTTCTGCAGTAGAAAAGGGAAGTCGCTAATATGAGAAATCAGGAGGAATTTAAATAAGCGTTTATAGTGTTAATTTAGAACTTATAACATTCATGTGTAGTAGATTTATATACTATAGAAGAAACTCCCTTTAGCTCCTTTCAGTGGGTGTTTGTACACCCGCTGAAATAGAGGAACTCGGTCTAAGAATGCCGCGTACTGAGGCAATTTAACTGTGCGAAAGCGAAGCGACAACAACAACAACACGCGACTGAGTAACCAACATCACGTTGGCCTAAAGCCTCCGACCGATTCCGGACGCAATTATGCCGAGGTGTAATTGATTTATTTAAAATAGTTTTACTTTAATAATTCACTTGCAAACTTAATATTAAGGTGATATATTTATAAACGTTGTTACGAAAGAAACAACAACAACTAAAAAATACTAACACAAATAGTTGACATAGAGTTAACGACATGTTAAAGTATAGAAAGTCACTTAAATGTGACAAACAAATGAACCTTGAAAACTGAACAAGCAAAACGTAATCAATAAAGTTTTTAGTAGCTAACCTTGAGTTGGTGAACGAAACAAAATTTTGGACATCA
>NZ_JBLLLQ010000035.1:0-46971 GCF_047737915.1 Lysinibacillus sp. NPDC056185 | reverse complement strand
GAACTGTTCAAAACAGAAATGGACTGCGAACGCATAGTTACTCAGGAATCCCACTGACATTAGTCAGCTTGTCCCTTTAGGGGTGGGAGTCTCAATTAAAGCTGCTTGTAATACTATGTGTGCAAACTCATGGTCATTAATTACAAAAGGTATTTCTTCTGGCTCAACCCAAATACGCGAAATCGTTTCATGTTCTCGAAGGAATGGGAGGCACTCTTGAATGTCCATGCTATAAAACATTTGATATCCGATTAAAGGATACTTACTATCAGCATTGAATAAAGGGTTCTCTTCGTGACTGACTTCAATGGCTCCCAAATAATTGATCTGCCCCTTTACATAACCTTCTTCCAATGCCTCTCTGTGGAATGCTTCTTCAGGTGTTTCTCCTTTTTCAATATGTCCACCAGGAAAGTTAAATCCTCTCCCGTCTACATGAACTAACAAAACATTCCCTTGATAAAAACAAACTCCATGTACACTTGTTACTTTGCTGAAATCGTCAATTGTATGATTTTGTAACCATGTCAGTTTAAGATGATGCCCGCTCCAGTTCACATAAGTTTGGTTGTTCATAGGGTACCTCCCTTATTACTAATTCATAAAATCATTCTATTTCTATTTTAGCTAATTGGAAGATTTATGTATATTGATTTTTGTCTCCGGATGCAATTATACAGTGGCATAATTCATTTATAGTAAAGATAAGAAAAGGGTAGAAAAACAAAAATCATGTATTGAAGCGGAATCTAAGAGTTAATGGATTTCAGCTTGTAAAACTGAACAAAAATACAAAAAGAGTCACATTTAACTAGGTGTGGCTTTTTCTTATGCATCTACTAGCTATGAATAGAAGAGATGGAGGCAATCTTAATGCTATCTAATTAAGGTGCAGCTATAAGCCATATTTGTCATCAACTTTACGCAACGAAAGAGGTGGTACTATGGAAATAACAGATGGTACATGGACATTTGATTCGGAAACGATCGATGAAGCGGCAAAAAAATTGCAACGAGATGAGCAGGAGAGGGAGATGTTAAATGCTTTTGCTCGGTATGCTTACCTTCGTTACAAGCAGATTCGAGATAGTGTAAACCCTCGAAAATGTAAATACATGAGAATTGATCAAGTGCATGAACAATTAAAATCACCAGCCAAACTACGAAAAGTTAGCAGTCTATTCAATATTTCAGAAGAAGAAGTGCTTTACATTGTAGACTTTGTGAAAAAGTATTTGAAGTATGTTAAATAAATCTAAATCTCCCGGTCAAAATTTCAACCGGGAGATTTAGATTTATTAACCTTCAATTCATCACCTTAGCGCGAGATGAATTTTCCTCATGTAGTTCATTAACTCTCGCGAATTATTCTGCTGGATCGCAGAGCAGTTTCATCTGTAAATAATTCTAGAAAATTCATTGCGTGCTTTGCTAAATAGCGATCTTTTGACCAAACAATATTCGCTTTTGATTGGATATGGCAATTAGAAAATTGAATGATTCGAATGCCGTGAATTGAAAATTTATCGAGACTCGTTTTTGGTAAAATCGTTACCCCCAAACCTTCACTTATTAAAGAAATAACCATCGCAATATCAATGCACTCACAAATAATATTAGGCTCAAAACCGTGACGTTTGAATTCATCGATTATAATGCGAAACGTACTACAACTACGATGACGATAAAACGAAAGAAACGGTATATCCTTTAAGTCTTCTATTTGAATGGGATTCGGTAAATGCCATTGTGCAGGTGTGGCTAGTACAAACTCCTGCAATTCTAACCCGATTGAAAAGTAATTATCATCTTCAATTGGTTGTTGCAGGATCGCTAAATCGATTTCTTTACTTACAAGACTATTCTTTAAGAAAAATGTATCTCCTTCAATAATTTTGAAGCATAAATTAGGGTATCTCTCATGCATCAACTTAATTTTTTCAGGAAGGTAAGATAAACAGGTTTGATCTGCCCCAATTGATAGTACTCCCTTTAACCCTTCTCCAACTTCTTTTATTTCTGAAATTGTATCTTCGAAATTGGCTAATAGTGCTTTGCCTTTTTCATATAAAATCTTTCCTGGTTCAGTAAGCTCTAATACTCTGCCGTTTCGATCTAATAGTTTACAATTTAATTCTTTCTCCATAATTTTCAATTGATTGCTAAGTGGCGGTTGTGCCATATGCAGTCTTTTAGCGGCTTTTGTAATTTGTTTTTCTTCAACAATTGTAATGAAATAATTTAATTGTCTTAAATCCATTAATCTCTCACCCCTATACTTAAAATTAAATAGTTTATGCAATTTGTATACTTATTCAGTATAGTAACATTTTTTCGCTTGTTTTCGTTAAATTTGTTAGATATTTCTGATTTTTTAGTTAAATAATTTAGTAAAACCTAGAATTAGCAAGGATTTTACTTATTATTGAATGACGTGTTCTTTATGGATTTTATATAACAATTAACGTACGAGTATACCGAAAACATATATATATGAGTTTTTAATGTATATATTTAGTATTTATCATTTATTAAAATACATGTTATTCTTTTGATTAACCAAAATCAGAAAATTCTGCTTAATGTAGCGTTTGATCTCCAAATAATCGTTTTTTTATTATTCTTAAAAAATATCGATTACAGGTAATATCAGAGATGTTTATTTTCGTTCCATCGGAGGGCTATACATACCGTCACTTTAAAAGGGGATGCGGTTTCTATAGGTATAAAAATTATTAAGGGGTGTAGTGTTTATGAAAAAGACTTTATTGTCTCTCTTCCTATTGATGGGGGCACTATTGATGGTGGCTTGTAGTTCATCATCGGATTCGGGGAAAGGTGATGCATCTTCCGCTAGTTCTGGCAGTGAAGCATCAGCAAATTCAATCAAAATAGCTGGAATTTTTTCTGCATCTGGTGGGGCAGCTGCTCTTGGGGAACCAGAAATGCAAACGCTGAAAATGTTAGTCGATCAAAAAAATGCGGATGGGGGGATTAACGGTCGAAAAATTGACTTAGTAACATATGATGATAAATCTGACCAAAATGAAGCCATTCTTTCCATGAAAAAAGCATTAACACAAGACAATGTATCGCTCGTTATTGGAGGGACAACAAGTGGTAACTCATTAGCGATGTTACCTTTGGCAGAGCAAAATCAGGTACCTTACATTTCTGTTGCTGCTAGTAAACAAATTTACATGAATGAAAATGGACAAGCACGCAAATGGGTATTCAAAATGCCACAAGATGATCAACAAGCTGTGGAGAGGATTTTACAATATTTAAAAGATAATAACTTAACGAAAGTTGCCTGGTTAAACGTTGCAAACTCTTTTGGAACGGGTGGGCATGAAGAATTTGTTAAACACATAGAAAATTACGGTGTGGAATCAGTCATTGAAGATGAATTTGAAGCGACGGTAACAGATGCAAAGCCGTTGTTAACTCGTGTAAAAAAAGCAAATCCTGATGCAATAATTGTATGGGGAACTGTTCAAGAGTCAGCGGTTGTCATTAAAAATATTCGTGAATTAGCACTAGATATACCAGTTCTTGCGAGTCATGGTGTTGCAACGGACCAATTTATCGAAGTAGCAGGTGCAGCAGCAAACGATGTAATATTACCAACGGGTAAATTATTAATTGCGGACAAATTAGAAGATTCAAATCCGCAAAAAGAATTATTAATAGCGTATAACGAAGCTTTCACAGCGAAATACAATAAACCAGCAAGTACATTTGGTGCCTATGCAGCAGATGCTTTCTCGATTGCTACGAAAGCAATTGAAGCAAAAGGTAGTGATAGCGAGGCTCTTCGAGATTACATTGAAAAAGAACTCGGTGAATATGTAGGTTTGACAGGTACTTTTAACATAACTGCGGATAATCATATGGGATTGAGTCCGGATAGTTTTGCAATGGTACGTATTGCTGACGGTAAGTGGACTTTAGAAGATAAATAAATACAACTTCAATGAACAGTGGTATCTCTCTATCACTGTTCATTCATTTATGAGCTTAGTAACCTCGAAAAGAATGGAGTGAAAGACTATATGGAAACATTTTCTCAAATGTTGCAATTATTATTTTCAGGTTTAACAATAGGAGCCATTTATGCATTGATTGCGGTTGGCTTTGTCATTATTTATAACGTGACGGGCATCCTTAATTTTGCGCAAGGCGAATTTGCTATGTTTGGTGCGTTAATCAGTATATCACTGGCGAAAGCTAATCTACCTTTATGGTTAGCTATTATTTTGAGTATCGTCATTGTGGCGGCAATTGGTGCTGTATTTGAACGAACAGCAATTCATACAGCTCGTAAATCGTCCATGACAACGCTAATAATCATTACAATCGGTGTATCGATTGCATTTCGAGGTATTGCGATTTTAATTTGGGGAACACAAGCCCAAACATTACCGCCGTTTACGGATAATACACCTATTCAATTTTTTGAAGCGGTATTACTGCCACAAAATTTGTGGGCGATTGGCCTTTCAATCGTTATTTTAATCGCCATGATGTACTTCTATAACTATACATTTACAGGAAAATCATTAACAGCTTGTGTTATAAATCCATTTGCTGCACGTTTAATGGGCATCAATCCAAATAAAATGTCATTGTTTGCTGTTATTGTAAGTGCGGGTGTGGGAGCTTTAGCGGGTACAGTAATCGCGCCAATCTCCGGTGCATCCTACGATATGGGGATGATGCTTGGCATTAAAGCGTTTGTTGCAGCAGTTGTCGGTGGTTTAACAAATGCCCCAGCGGCAATTGCTGGTGCCTTTCTCATCGGAATTATTGAAGCATTTACAGAGGGATTATGGTCATCTGGTTTAAAAGATTTAGTGAGTTTCTCTTTATTGCTATTAATTTTATTTGTAAAACCAGAAGGTCTATTCGCAAAAGCTTCTGGAAAACGTGTGTAGGGGGGGACTACGATGAACAAAAAGAGCTTAAAACTCATCTATAATAACAGCTTAGTTGGACCAAGTATTTTTTTTGCGCTACTATTTTGTATCCCACTAGTTGGATCTAATTATATGCTCGCTATTTTTACGATGATTGGCTTTTATGCATTAGTATGTATAGGTTTAACGATGTTAACAGGCTATGCAGGACAAATTTCACTAGGGCATGCGGCCTTTTATGGGATTGGTGCCTACACATCTGCTTATATGACAGCTACATTAGGGTTATCTCCATGGTTAGCAATATTGGTAGGTGCGCTCATTTCTGCGTTTGTTGCTTTCATAATCGGGATCCCTACTTTTAAGTTGAAAGGCTATTATTTAGCGTTAGCAACTCTAGGGTTTGGCATTATTGTGTATACAGCATTTAAAGAATTAACATCTATTACAGGGGGCTCGAATGGCTTCTTCGGTATACCGGCGATTCAGTTATTCGGCTTTGAATTCGTTACAGATCAAAGTTACTTCTATCTAATTTGGCTATTTGTTTTTATGGCACTTATTTTCTCACGGAATATTATTCACTCAAGAATTGGGCGTGGTTTACGTTCGATTGAGGGGAGTGAGATTGCGGCAGATGCCGTTGGTGTAAATTTAATGAAATATAAATTACAAATTTTTGTGATAAGTGCTATTTTCACATCTATTTCGGGTTCACTTTTAGCACATTATGTATCATTTATTAATCCGAATTTATTTACAGCCAATACCTCCATTTATTTATTGATAATGGTTATTATCGGTGGATTAAATAATATTTGGGGAGCCATTGTCGGCTCAGCTACTTATGTTCTACTTGGTGAACTATTAAAACATTTTGTACCAGTATTCTTCCCTAATATTGGAGGGGAATTCGAAATCGTTTTCTTTGGTTTATTGCTAGTTTTAACGTTGATTTATATGCCTAATGGTTTAGTTCCTCAATTTCTGAAAATTATCGGGAAGTTTCAGAAGAAAGAGCGCCCTGCACCGATAGCGTTCACAATCGATACACAAGCTACTGGAGGGGAAGCGAATGACTAATAAAGAGCTTATCTTAAGTGTAGAAAATTTAACGAAAGTATTCGGAGGAGTTGTTGCTGTAGACAATGTATCCTTCACTATTAATAAAGGTGAAATATTCGCAGTTATTGGTCCTAACGGTGCAGGGAAAACAACACTTTTCAATATGATAACAGGGGTATTGCCAAGTTCATCAGGGAATGTTTATTTCCAAGGGGAGCGGTTAACAAGAAAAAAGCCGTATCAGATTGCGCAAGCCGGTGTAACAAGAACATTTCAAAACTTAGAAGTTTTCGATAATATGACCGTGATCGAGAATGTCATGACCGGTGCACATATTACGATGAAAACTAATATTTTAACGGCCGGTTTACGCTTACCGAATGTTGTGAAAGAAGAAGTTTATACGATGGAGAGAGCATTGCAATGTTTAAAAGATGTAGGTATTGCTGAGTTTGCTTATGAAATGTCTGATAAATTACCTTATGGGTGCCAACGACTTCTTGAAATTGCACGCGCAGCGATTTCAAAACCTCAACTCATTTTATTAGATGAACCAATGGCGGGCCTAAACGCTGAGGAATCAAGGCAATTAGTCGATGTCATATTAAAAATGCGCGCAGAGGGAATGACTTTTTTATTCGTCGAGCATGATATGGAAACCGTTATGTCTATTTCAGATCGTTTAGTTGTTGTCGATAACGGGGTTAAGATTGGAGAAGGTACACCAGAAGAGATCTACAAAAATCCAAAGGTTGTAGCAGCGTACTTAGGCGATGATGAAGCGGAAGAAGGTGTTGTCTATGCTTAAAGTTGAAAATTTACATACTTATCACGGGCATTTACATGTTCTTGAAGGTATTGAATTTGAACTAGTAGAAGGAGAGTTATTATCGATTGTCGGATCAAATGGTGCGGGGAAAAGTACGCTCCTCGGTACATTAGCAGGTGTGTATTCACCAAGTGAAGGGAAAATTGAATACAAAGGGTTAGATATTACGAAAGATGGTGTACAAAAGACAGTTGCCAATGGCATATGTTTAGTGCCAGAACGAAGACAGATTTTTTCTTCTTTGTCTGTCAAGGACAATCTGATGCTCGGTGCTTATCACCGTTATAGTCGAGATAAAAAAACTGTGCATCGAGACTATGAGGAAATTGTGGAATTATTTCCTCGACTAAAGCAAATGCTTAATCGCCCGGGTGGTTTACTGTCAGGTGGAGAGCAGCAAATGGTAGCGATTGGGCGAGGTTTAATGGCCAATCCAAAAGTGTTGATGCTTGATGAGCCATCATTAGGACTTGCTCCTCTAATCGTCAAAGACATTATGACTATTTTACGTAGATTGAGTGATGAACGAGGTGTCACGATTATTTTAGTCGAGCAGAATGTGAAAGCTGCATTGAAGGTGGCCGATCGTGCATGCGTTTTAGCCCATGGGAAGATGGCCATTTCAGGTACAGCACAAGAGTTGTTGAATGATCCAAAAATCCAAGAAGCATACTTCGGTAAACCACAGACGACGCCGAAGGATATTATGCAAGTATAAGATAGCATCATCGAGATTCCTCCTTGTTGTAACAAGTGAGGGATTTTACGATGTCAAAAAAGATGTGAGCAGCCTATTTAACACAGGTTACTCACATCTTCCTCTTATTCGATGAAATTTTCATTTTTACGATAAACCATCGCCTCCATTGTTGCGCATAATTCATCGTTGCTCCAAACATGGATCTGATACCAAGCTAAACGGCGTGTTTTTTTAACCTCTTTTGCGATAGCTATTAGTTGGTGATCTGCCAAACCTGCGCTCATGTAATGTATGGTATTCGTTACACCAACAGCTGTTTTGCCGTAAGAATTACTAGCGGCTGCAAAGGCATAGTCGGCTAAAGAAAAAATAATACCTCCATGTACAGTCCCGTGTGTATTGAGCATGTGAGGTGTTGGAGAAAGTGTCACTTTTGCAAAGCCTGCTTTTAATTCTACTAATTCCATCCCTAAATAATTTGCAAATGGTTCATTTGATAAAGCTTCAAAAATATCATCATAATATTTCTCGTGTAGTTGTGCCTCAGTTAATGTCAATGTGAATCCCCCTTTATTTATAAAAATTATTTATACCATTTGTGTATATGTATAATATAGACAAATCATACATACAAATTAAAAACGATTGAAATTAAAGTGAAATATAAAATCAATTTAACATCTATTGTTGGGAAAGTAAACGTATTAACGTAGTTTTGTAGAATTATTTTGCATTTACGATTTATTTTTGTGTATATTATTTAATTATCTCTTATTAATAGCGAGTTTAAAGGGGATATATGAAAATAGCTTTTTGTGTTTGTTAACAAATAGTATTTAAGCTAAAACATTCGAAGACGACTAATTAACCAACTTTAATTAGAAATAATAAAATATATTGACAATTCGGACAAATAAGTTTATCTTAATCTTAATTACGAAACTATAACTATCGTAATTTATTTGTTATACAAGGGGAATTGTAATAGCATAAAGGGGGCTAGGGAATGTATCATCTAGAAATAGAAACAGCTTCAAGGGGAGAAATGGCAAAGATTCAGCTGGAGCGATTAAAAGCAACAGTAGAAAAAGTGTATAACAATACACCTTTCTATAAGAAACTGTTTGATCAGCTTGGCGTTAAACCAGCTGATATTCAAAGCTTAGAAGATATTCGCAAATTGCCATTTACTAAAAAAGTAAATTTACGTGAGCAATATCCATTTAAACTTTTTGCAGTACCGATGGATGATGTAGTCCGCATTCATGGTTCTTCGGGAACTAGTGGAAAGCCAACAATTGTTGGTTATACAAAAAATGATATCGAGATGTGGTCGGGACTTTTAGCTCGCGCTATTGTTACCGCAGGGGGACGCAAATCAGATATCTTTCATAATGCTTACGGCTACGGTTTATTTACTGGCGGGATGGGTTTACACTACGGAGCCGAAACTTTAGGCGCAGCAGTTGTACCAGTCTCAGGTGGAAATACTGAGCGTCAAATTACATTAATTGAAGATTTTAAACCACGAGGCATCGCTGGGACACCTTCTTATATTTTAACCATAGCTGAAAAGATGGAGGAAATGGGAATCGATCCAGCGACGAACGGGCTTGAATATGGAATTTTTGGTGCAGAGCCTTGGTCAGAGGAAATGCGCCGTGCCATAGAGGATAAATTAAAAATTCGCGCAATGGATATTTATGGTTTAAGTGAAGTGCTAGGTCCTGGCGTATCGATTGAATGCTATGAAGCGCAAGATGGTTTACATATAGCGGAAGATCATTTCTTCGTAGAAGTGATTGATCCAGATACATTAGAACCTGTAGCTGATGGAGAAGATGGAGAATTGGTTATTACTAGTTTAACAAAGGAAGCGCTTCCAATTATTCGTTATCGTACTGGTGATATTACTTCGATTACACGTGAAAAATGTAAATGTGGACGTACAACAATGCGAATGGCACGTGTTAAGGGACGTACAGATGATATGTTAATTATTCGTGGAGTCAATGTTTTTCCATCTGAAATCGAGCGTGAGTTACTGCAAGTAGAAGGGTTGGCACCACACT
The DNA here is from genome assembly GCF_047737915.1 of Lysinibacillus sp. NPDC056185. NCBI lineage: Bacteria > Bacillati > Bacillota > Bacilli > Caryophanales > Bacillaceae > Lysinibacillus > Lysinibacillus sp. NPDC056185. The sequence goes on along the minus strand of NZ_JBLLLQ010000035.1, from coordinate 37,386 downwards.
ATCAAATCCATGTATTGAAAAAAGGAAATATGGATGCGATTGAACTACATGTTGAGTTAACGCCGAAATTATACGAAAAAGTAGGAGGTGACCTCAGCCATCCGCTTATACAATTACTGACAAAGGAGATCAAGCACGATTTAAAAAATGCCTGCTTAGTTTCCGTTAGTCTAGTCATTGAAAATAGAGGTGCTATTCCACGCTCTGAAGGAAAAGCAATTCGTGTCATTGATAGAAGAATGGAACAGAAGGAGGTTCTTCAATGATTGATACTGAGCAAATAAAAGATGTGACCATTATAGGTGGAGGGCCTGTTGGTATGTTTGCCGCCTTCTATGGTGGTATGCGAGGCATGAGCGTCAAAATTCTCGAAAGTCTTCCTCAATTGGGCGGCCAGTTAGCTGCTCTTTATCCAGAAAAATATATTTATGATATAGCGGGTTTTCCGAAAACTCGCGCACAAGATCTTATCAATAATTTAAAAGAACAAATGAATACTTTCCCAGTAGATGTCTGTACGAATGAATCTGTACAAACTATCGAAAAAGATGAAAACGGTATTTTTAAAATTGTTACTACGAAGAGTACGCATTATTCTCGCACAATATTGATCACTGCTGGAAACGGTGCGTTTAAAGTTCGAAAGCTTGAATTAGATGGGGAAGACAAGTATGCACAATGTAATTTACATTATTTCATTGATGATCTCAATGCTTTTAAAGATCGCCACGTGATGGTGTTTGGTGGCGGTGATTCAGCAGTCGACTGGGCGATGATGCTAGAACCAATTGCTAAAAAGGTTTCTATTGTCCATAGACGGGATAAGTTTCGTGCGCATGAACATAGTGTAGAAAATTTAATGCAATCAACTGTTGAGGTCATTACACCTTATGTACCCGAAGAACTCATAGGAGAAGAGCACATTACACATGTCAAATTAAAGCATGCAAAAGACGAAACCATCCAACCAATCTATGGTGTCGATGATATTATCGTAAACTTTGGTTTTGTTTCGTCGATAGGGGCCATTAAAGACTGGGGCTTGGAAATTAGTAAAAATGCCATCGTCGTTAATTCACGTATGGAAACTAACATTCCAGGAATTTATGCGGCAGGTGATATTTGCACATATGATGGGAAAGTGAAGCTAATTGTTAGTGGGTTTGGAGAGGCGCCTACTGCTATTAGTAACGCAAAAGTATATATTGATCCGACATCTAAAGTGCAGCCGTTGCATAGTACAAGTCTAATGGAAGAAAAAAAGAAACAGCTTACCTAATGCAGAAGGTTGTGAAAGGAATGAGTGTATGGCGAAATTCACTAGAGTAGATCAAGATACATGTATTGCTTGTGGCGCATGTGGCGCATCGGCTCCGGATATTTTTGATTATAATGACGAAGGAATCGCCTTTGTTATTTTAGACAATAACCAAGGTTGCAAAGAAGTGCCGATCGATTTATATGATGATTTAGAGGATGCGATGGAAGGTTGTCCAACAGAATCAATTAAAGTAGCGAACGATAATAAAGTCTTGTTGGAAGTGTGATTTTTTTTGCCCTTCAACATAACATAATAGTAACGATTATCGAATAATAGTTATATAAGGAGGTTTTTTACTATGAGTGTCGTTGCTCAAGTATCTGAACAACAATTACAAGAGCAATTCGAGGCGCGGATTGCTGCAGGTGAAAAGATTGAAGTAGATGATTGGATGCCAGAAGAATACCGTTTGGCACTAATCAAATTAATTTCGATGCATGGTATTAGTGAAATAATGGGTGCTCTTCCTGAGAAAGAATGGGTTCCAAAAGCTCCGACATTATATCGAAAGCTAGGAATTATGGCGAAGGTTCAAGATGAGATGGGACATGGTCAATTATTATTACGCGTAGCAGAAGATTTACTAAAACCATATGGTAAAGATCGCGGCGATATAATGATTGATTTATTCGAAGGGCGTCTTAAGTTCCACAATGTATTCCATATGGAAACAAAATCATGGGGGGATGCGGGTTTAATTGGCTGGCTTGTAGATGGTTCTGCCATTATCTCGCAAACAAACATGTTAGGTTCTTCGTATGGTCCTTACGCACGTGCTTTACAACGTATTTGTGCAGAAGAAGTATTCCATGCACAACACGGTGAAGCCATTATTATGGCGCTGGCAGAAGGTACACCTGAACAACGTGCACTTGTGCAAGACGCGTTAAATCGCTGGTGGGAATCACTATTATTTTTCTTTGGCCCAGCATCAAAGGACACAACAGGTTCTAGCAAACAAGATTTGACTATTAAATATAAAATTCGTGTCTTAACGAATGAAGAATTACGTCAAAGCTTCTTAACAAAATACGTTCCTCGTATTCAATCAATAGGTTTAACTGTGCCAGACCCAACTTTGCATTTTGATGAAGCGCAAAATAAATGGATTTACCAAGAGCCAAACTGGGAGTATTTCAAAAAGATTCAACGCAACGAAGGTCCATGTTCTCAAGAACGCTTAGCACTTCGTCGTTCATCATACGAAAATAACGCTTGGGTACGGGAAGCATTAACAGCTCTAGTAAATTAACGCTATAGAGAGGGGGTATCATCGTGGAAAAACAATCTTTCTATCAAGAATTCGAAGTATTTAGTAAACGAACACCAACATCACATTTCCAGCATCAATTTAGTCTTTTAGCACCGAATGGAGAAATGGCGTTAGTTATGGCTCAGGAAAACTTTATGCGTCGTGAGCCTGTGGTAGACATTTGGGTAGTCAATCGTAAACATTTACACGGCCTATCCCAAGACAATAAAAAAGCGCTAAAACGACTAGACAATAAAGATTACCGTACAACAAAAGGTTACGGCTACTTAAAGAAAAAATGGCGTCACTATGAACAAGTCATGCTGGACGAAAAAGAAATTCTATCTTGGGGTGGGGGAGGGAAGAAAGATGACTAATGAAGTAACGCCAGAATATAAAAAGGCAGTCATTACAGTACTTTATCAATTAGCGGATGATGATTACTTATTTTCGTATCGTGGCTCTGAGTGGCTTGGGCTAGCGCCGCATATTGAGGAAGATGTAGCATTCTCATCCATAACACAAGATACAATGGGACACGCAAAATTATATTACACGCTTTTAGAAGAGCTTGGCGAAGGCGTTGCAGATTCATTAGCACAGCTTCGACCAAAAGAGGAGCGTTGTAACAGTCTACTTGTAGAACGCCCGAATGGAGAAGGTTACTACAAAGAAGCGCCGAATTATGATTGGGGATACGCAGTAGCACGTAATTTTGTCTATACAACGGCGAAAAAAGCAAAGATAGATGCACTCAAAGCGAGCAGCTATGTACCAATCCGAGAAGTGGCTGTGAAAATTAGTACGGAACTTTATTATCATCAGATGCACTGGACAGCGTGGTTTACGCAATTATGTACAGCAACAGAAGAATCACGTTCACGTATGACGAAAGCATTACAAGAGGTAATAAAAGATTCTGGGGATTTATTGTCATTGGGCAACACAGCTGAGCATATAACAGCATGTGGACTGATTGAGTCAGAAGCGGCCATAAATGAACGTTGGTTTGCCATTGTAAGTCCGATTTTTGAAGCAGTAGAAATCGCAATACCTGTATTACCAGAACCGATCATCAATGGTCGCCTCGGACAACATACAGATGATTTAACTTCGGCTATTGAAACAATGTCAGAGGTGTATCGATCAGATTTAGCGGCAAGCTGGTAACGATCTATTGCAAAAAAAGGGGGATAACGATGGCAACTACGGGTCTGCACGAAGCACACATCTATGAAGTACTCGATACAGTGAAGGACCCTGAAATTGATACGGTGAGTATTATTGACCTTGGCATGGTTGAGCGTGTGCAAGTGAATGATGGTCATGTCCGTATTGAAGTGCTACCAACATTTTCAGGATGTCCTGCATTAACAATTATTCAACAAAATATAAAAAAAGCAGTCGAACGACTAGAAGATGTTCGGGAAGTGAGTGTTGTGTTTATTAATCATCCTACCTGGACTTCTGATCGTGTAACAGAAAAGGGACGAGAAGGACTAAAGAAATTCGGTATTGCACCGCCACCTCGTTTTTTAAAAGAAGACGGCTCTTGGCATGTAGATTGCCCATACTGTGGCTCTACCTATGTCACGCTAGAAAACATTTTTGGTCCAACAGCTTGTCGTAGTATTTTGTATTGCAAAAGCTGTAAAAATCCATTTGAAGCAATGAAAATAATTTCTACTTCCATGTAGACAAAGGAGCGTATTTTAAGATGGCAAAATTAATCGCGTTATACAAACACCCTGTTGATAAGGTGGCATTTGATGAGCATTACGAAAAAGTTCATACACCGATTACTGCGAAAATACCAGGCTTACGTGAAATGAAAGTAACTAAATTTAATTCAACTCCGATGGGTACAGAAACGCCATATTACTTAATGTGTGAAATGACATATGATAGCCCAGAAGATTTAAAGAATGGACTACGGTCACCAGAAGGGAAAGCGTCGGGCAAAGATTTAATGAGCTTTGCGAGTGATATCGTCACATTAATCATCGGTGAAGATGCATAATGACAGCATTCACATTTATTGAAGTAACGATTGACGGAGGGATAGGGTTTATTAACTTAAACCGCCCTCGCCAATACAATTCATTAAATCGTGCCATGGTACGAGAAATTGTGCAGGCGATGGAATTGTTTGATCGTGACGAAGGCGTACAGGTCATCGTTTTAGCCGGGAATGGAAAAGCGTTTTCATCCGGTGCAGATATTGATGAAATGGCGGCAGACAATACAGTGCGTTTAGAACTATTAAATCAATTCGCTGATTGGGATCGCATAGGGCAAATTAAAAAGCCTATTATCGGTAGTGTTAAAGGATTTGTTTTCGGAGGTGGCTTTGAATTAGCCCTTTGTTGTGATGTATTAATCGCCGCAGAGGGCACAGAATTTAGCTTCCCTGAAATAAACCTTGGCGTTATGCCAGGTGCCGGTGGTACACAGCGCTTAACAAAATTAGTAGGGCGAACGAAAGCATTAGAGTGGATTTGGAGCGCAGCGAGGATTACTGCTGATGAAGCGCTCGCATATGGCATCATCAACAAGGTTGTACAACCAGAGATATTAATAGAAGAAACACATAAAACAGCGATGATGCTCGCACAAAAACCTGCCCTCGCTTTACGTCTTATTAAAGAAGCTGTCAACAAAGCTGTCGACTACTCGCTCTATGAAGGAATGCAGTTTGAACGGAAAAATTTCTATTTATTATTCTCTTCAGAAGATCAAAAAGAAGGCATGCAAGCATTTGTTGAAAAACGTCAACCGAACTTTAAGGGGAGATAAGTATGTTTGAAACTATACAATACGAACTAAAAGAATCCGTAGCTTATATTTCATTAAATCGTCCCGAAACATTAAATGCATTCACTGCACAGATGAATCATGAAATTCGTACTGCTGTCAAACAAGCGTCATTAGATGATGAAGTGCGTTGTATTGTACTTCGTGGTGAAGGTCGCGCATTTTGTTCAGGTCAAGATCTTTCGGTTATTGGTGAAGATACAAAACTTGGTGATATTTTAACAGATAACTATGGTCCGATGGTTCAACAGTTACATAGCTGTGAAAAACCAATTATCGCAGCTGTGAATGGTGCAGCTGCAGGTGCTGGCTTTAGTTTAGCGCTTGCTGCCGACTTTCGTGTAATGTCGGAAAAATCTTTCTTTATGAATGCCTTTATCCATGTAGGGTTAATTCCTGATTCGGGGAATTTATACTACTTAAAAAGATTAGTAGGCGATGCTAAAGCGCTTGAAATTTCAGTACTCGGTCAACGCATAAAAGCAGAGGAAGCCAAACAATTAGGTTTAACAACTGCTGTCTATAGCAATGAAACATTTGAAGATGACGTTCATTCATTCGCGCAACAAATTGTCCAGTTACCGACAAAAGCAATCGGCCTTATTAAACGTAATATCAAGGCAGCAGAACACTTAAAGTTCGAAGACTTCCTTGTTTACGAAGCACAAAGCCAAAGTATTGCTGGAGCGACAGATGATCATCAAGAAGGTATGAAAGCATTTGCAGAAAAAAGACAGCCTCAATTTAATGGACAATAAAAAGGAGTGAATGATAATGACACAACAAGTACAAGAGAAAGTATTAGTGAAACGCGATTTTTATCATTTAATTATTAATGGTGAAAAAGTAGAGAGCAGTAATGGTGAGACATTCGAAACGATTAATCCTGCGACAGGAGAAGCCGTAGCGACTGTTGCAAAAGCTTCACAGGAAGACGCAGAGCGTGCAGTGCAAGCAGCTCGACAAGCATTTGATTTCGGGAAGTGGAAGCAATATCCAGTTAATCGTCGTGCACAGGTGCTCCATAAGATTGCTGCTATTATGCGCTCTCGCTTTAATGAAATCGTAGAGCTTGAGATGCTTGATACAGGGAAATCTCTTGGCACTGCGCAGGGCCAAGTAAACCAAGCAATAGAAGATTTCGAATTTTACGCAGGTGCGATTGTTGGCCATCGTGGAGCCGTAAATAATATGCCAGGTCAATTTCATAATTACACAGAAAAAGAGCCTGTCGGAGTATGTGCACAAATTGTTCCTTGGAATTACCCACTCATGATGGCTGCTTGGAAAATTGCCCCAGCCATTGCTGTTGGTTGTTCCGTTATTGTTAAACCAGCTTCTTTAACGCCATTAACAGCGATCGTGTTAGGTGAAATTTGCTTAGAAGCGGGTGTACCAGCTGGGGTTGTCAACATTATTCCTGGTTCAGGTAAAGATGTAGGGAATTACTTAGTGGAACATCAGCAAGTCGATAAAGTGGCCTTCACAGGTTCCACACCAGTCGGTAAAGGAATTATGGAAAAAGCTTCTCAAACATTAAAACGCATTACATTAGAGCTAGGCGGGAAATCACCAAATCTAGTGTTTGAAGATGCTGATATTGATGCGGCGGTAGATGGTTCATTGTACGGCATTTTTTATAACTCAGGGCAATCTTGCGAGGCGCGTTCACGCTTATACGTGCACAAAGACATTTATGATGAGTTTTTAGAGAAATTTGTTGCGAAAACAAAAGCAATTAAATTAGGTGATCCATTCGATAAAGGTACTCACATGGGGGCAATTATCGATCAAGACCAATTAAATACAATCGATGGCTATGTGAAATCAGCCATTGAAGAGGGCGCAACCATTTTAACAGGTGGTAAAGTGGCGGCTGTAGAGGGCTTTGAAAATGGTTTCTGGTATGAACCAACTATTATTACAGACGTAACGCAATCCATGAAAGTTGTGCGTGAAGAAATATTTGGTCCAGTAGTTGTTGTTATGCCATTTAGCGATGAAAAAGAAGCGATTCGACTAGCGAATGATTCAGAGTTTGGTTTAGGCTCAGCAGTTTGGTCTAAAGATGGGGCACGTGCTACTCGTGTTGCGAATCAAATCCAAGCAGGAATCGTAATGGTCAATTGCCCATTCTCCGCAATGCCAGGTACCCCATTTGGCGGGTATAAACAATCTGGTTTCGGACGTGAGCTATGCATCGAAACATTAGATTTATATACAGAGACGAAAAGTATCATTTCATATTATGGTAGCCGCCCACTAAATCCACTAGGCGTCTAACCACCACAAAAACCATATGCGATGAGATATCTTCACTCGTCGTATGTGGTTTTCACAATAAGGAGGTTGCTTTCATGAAAAAAATTATTGTCATCGGGTCAGGGGTTATGGGTCGCGGCATTGCCTACGTTAGCGCAATCAGTGGCTTTGAAACAGCTATTATAGACATTAATGAACAGGCGTTACAAAATGCGCAAAATGAAATTACATCCATTTTCGAAAAATCTGTTGTACGAGGAAAATTAACAGCGCAACAAGTACAGGAAGCAACATTACGTCTGACTTATGTGACAGATTTAGCTACTGTCGCCAATAAAGCAGATTTAATCATTGAAGCCGTACCCGAAAAAAGGGACATTAAACGGGCTGTCTTCGAGCAGATGGAACAGTTTGCTTCACCACATTGTTTATTTGCCACAAATACTTCAACGATGAGTCCAACAGAAATTGCTTCCTACGCAAAACGACCTGAACAAACGATTGCGATGCACTTTTTTAATCCTGTGCATAAGATGGAGCTCGTGGAGATTATTAAAGGTTTGGAAACAAGTGATGAAACAGTCCAAAACATTTGCGAAATTGCTGAACAAATGGGCAAACAAACGGTCGTCATCAATGAATTCCCAGGTTTTGTTACAAGCCGTATTAGTGCACTCGTTGGGAATGAAGCATTTTATATGTTACAGGAAGGCTTAGGTAGTCCTGAAGACATCGATAAAGCTATTAAACTAGGCTTAAATTATCCAATGGGACCGTTCGAACTGGTCGATTTAGTCGGTCTTGATGTACGTCTGAATAATTTGCGCTATTTACATGAAAAGCTCGGTGAAAAATACCGCCCAGCACCACTGCTTGAACAATATGTACAAGCTGGACGTCTAGGTCGAAAGAGTGGAAAAGGGGTTTATGACTATAGCGAGCAAAAAGAGGTGGTGAAAAAATGACTGAAGTTGTAATTGTAGATGCTGTTCGTACACCAATTGGTCGTTATAAAGGTGCATTAAAAACTGTTCGGCCTGATGACTTAGCTGCGACTGTCATAAAGGCGCTTATAGAGCGGAACCCAAAAGTGCCAGTCCTACAAATTGAGGATGTTATTTTCGGAAATGCCAATCAAGCGGGAGAAGATAATCGAAACGTCGCCCGTATGGCTGCATTACTTGCTGAACTACCAATAGAGGTCGGGGGAACTACCATTAATCGCCTATGTGGTTCAGGCATGGATGCTATACATTATGCAGCACGTGCTATCAAGAGTGGTGAAGGCGATATTTTTATCGCGGGTGGTACGGAAAGTATGACACGTGCACCTTTTGTGATGGGGAAACCGGAAGTGGATTATCCGAGAGGCGATCAAAAGATGTTTGATACAACGATCGGCTGGCGTTTTACGAATCCAAAATTGCAAAGCATGTATGGAGCGGAGACAATGCCCCAAACTGCTGAAAATGTCGCCAAACGTTTTAATATTAGTCGCGAGGAACAAGATGCATTTGCATTTGAAAGCCAACAACGTGCAAAAAAAGCGCTTGCCACAAACCGTTTCGCCGAAGAAATTGTACCTGTATACGTGAAAGATAAAAGAGGCAATGAAATCATCGTGGATACAGATGAACATCCACGCCCTGATACAACCTTAGAAGCACTTGCTAAACTACGACCTATTTTTGAAAATGGGACTGTGACAGCCGGTAATGCTTCTGGTGTGAATGATGGTGCCTCGGCATTATTATTAATGAGTGCAGAAAAAGCAAAAGAGTTAGGTATAACACCACTTGCACGATATATAACAGGTGCTGTTACAGGATTAGAGCCTGCTGTTATGGGTCTTGGCCCTATTTATTCTTCAAAAAAAGCATTACAACGTGCTGGCCTAACAACAAATGACATTGGTTTATTTGAAATAAATGAAGCATTTGCTTCTCAAGCAATAGAATCCATTAAGCAGCTTGAACTAAATCCAGCACAAGTTAATGTCAACGGAGGCGCTATTGCATTTGGTCATCCACTAGGTGCAAGCGGTGCCCGAATAATGACTACATTGCTTTACGAAATGAAAAAGCAAAACGTACAATATGGCCTTGCTTCGATGTGTATCGGTGTCGGTCAAGGGATTGCAACGATTATTGAAAATATTGATTAATCATTATAAACGGCACAAAAATGTGCCGTTTTTTTCTAAAAAATCGAATAGAAAAGGAGAGTTTGCAAATGAAAAGTATTTCATTTAGAATAGAAAATTATATTGCTTATGTAACAATAAATCGTCCAGAGGTGTTAAACTGTTTTAATTATGATACTTTAAATCAACTGCAACAAGTAGTAGACGAATTACATATAGCTGAGGATGTCCGCGCTGTCATTTTTACAGGTGCGGGCGAAAAGGCATTTAGTGCGGGTGCAGATTTAAAAGAACGAAAAACATTAACGACGCAAGAAGTACGTCGGAACGTACGCGCAATCCGAGACGTGTTTAATAGTATAGCAAATTTACCACAACCAACTATTGCAGCGGTGAATGGGCATGCACTAGGTGGTGGATTTGAATGGTTATTAGCATGTGATTTTGCGATTGCAGTTAACGAGGCACTACTAGGTCTTACTGAAACAAGTTGGGCAATAATTCCTGGTGCAGGTGGTACGCAGCGATTACCACGATTAATCGGTGAAATGAAAGCTAAAGAAATGATTTTAACAGCAGCGAAAATAACAGCTACAGAGGCAGAAGCTCTAGGCATCATTTTAAAAGCAGTGCCTCGGGAGGCGTTGTTAGACGAATGTGAATCACTCGCAATGCGCATTATGCAAAATGGCCCTGTCGCTGTTCGTCAAGCAAAATATGCCATTACACAAGGAATGAATACCGATCTACAAACGGGTCTTGCAATCGAATCGAAGGCATATGAGTTAGTCATTCCGACAGAAGATCGTCTCGAAGCTTTACAGGCGTTCAGCGAGAAAAGGCAACCTGCATTTTAAGGAAAATGAGTTAGAAAGTAGAGGGAGAGAATGGGCGCAAATACACAGTCGATGATTTTTACGCTCTATGGCGATTATATTATGCATTACGGTTCAAAAATTTGGATCGGTAGTTTGATTCGTTATTTAAAAGAATTCGGTCACACAGAGCAAAATGTACGCGTTTCTGTATCTAGAATGGTGAAACAAGGATGGCTACAATCAGAAAAACGAGGGAACCGTAGTTATTATTTTTTAACAAAACGCGGTGAAATACGGATGCAAGAGGCGGCAAATCGTATTTTCAAATTAAAACCGACTCAGTGGGATGGGAAATGGAGACTTTTAATGTACTCTATTCCAGAAGACAAGCGACAAATTCGAGATGAATTACGTAAAGAGCTCTTATGGAGTGGATTTGGCTCCTTTTCGAATGGCTGTTGGATATCCCCGAATAATTTAGAAGAAGAGGTTAAACTCCTCATTCAAAAATATGATATTGCTAATCATGTAGACTTTTTTACGGCTGAATACATCGGCCCTCATGATCATGAAGCACTAATCGAAAAAAGCTGGTCGTTGGCTGAAATTGAGGCACGTTATGAGAAGTTTATGGATCAATATAGTAAGCAATATATTATTCATCAAAGTGCAATCTCAAGACAAGAAATGTCAGATGCCGAGTGTTTTGTAGAGCGTACAAATCTTGTTCATGAATATCGTAAATTTTTATTTATCGATCCAGGACTGCCACAAGAATTGTTACCGCCGATGTGGAGTGGAAATCATGCTGCGCTATTATTCCAAGAATATTATAATTTATTGGAAGGCCCATCATGCCGTTTCTTTGAAGAAATATTCCATGCAGATAATTAAAAAACGAAATAAGGAGGCAGGGGCATAAGTATATTTTAAAAGCAAAATTTAAAAAATTCACATCAAAAAAGCGCGAGAAATCAAAATTTCTAAAATTGATTTCTCGCGCTTTTTAAGGTTTTGACAAGTTTTGTCCCAGCCTCTTCTTTTGCTCTTGGAACGGTGGATGTCGATAAAATTCAGAAGTTGGGTGATAAAACGTAAAAGTTGGTAGATAAAATTCAAAAGTTAGTAGATAAAACTCAAAAGTTGGTAGATAAAACTTAAAAGTTGGTAGTTGATCGATAATGCATGGAAGTGTTTCGATAAACTAAGAAGTTGGATGACATTTTGTTAAAATGTGTGTCATGTGAATCAGTTGATTCGGGCGGACTTGATGACATAAGCTTTTTTTGTTCTTTGGAAGGTGGATGTCGATAAAATTCAGAAGTTGGGTGATAAAACGTGAAAGTTGGTAGATAAAATTCAAAAGTTGGTAGATAAAACTTAAAAGTTGGTCGATAATGCATGGAAGTGTTTCGATAAACTAAGGAGGAACACTCTACTCATTGAAGCGAAAAAGGTTATTATCTATTTTCGCTATTTTTCAAAATAATCGAGTTCTGTCTCAGGCTCTTTTGTTGTGTTAAAATATGTTTTTTCTGCAAAATGAGGGGGTGATTTCCTTTCCGGCTGAGCGCTTTGTTGTTGCTGTCGCTACGCTTTCGCACAGATAAAACAATTGCTGACGCTACGCTTTCGCACAGAAAACATTTGCGGCTGACGCTACGCTTTCGTGCAGAGCAAAGTTTCCTGGGGGCGTCCGATGAGCCGCTTTGTTGTTGCTGTCGCTACGCTTTCGCACAGATAAAACATTTGCTGACGCTACGTTAGCAACATGCTTTCGCATAGAAAACATTCGCTTCGCTGCAGGGTCTCAGGCAAACACGATATTGGTCACGAAGGCGTTATCACAGGACGTGATGTTTTTAGCCTTCGTTCCTCAATCGCTGATCCCCGAGGAGTCGCCCAGCCTCCACTCCAATCAACCACTGAACTTTAGCATGAATCTTCTGGCATGTTACTCTAATTTATAGTGATAAAAAGAAACTTCGGCGACTCATAGTGTTCACTTTTGAAATAAGCCCAATAGAAAAGCGAAAAGCCTGGGGCGGTATAAAGCGCGACAATCTTTACAAATATTTTCCCGACAATTTTTTTCGACACTACGAGAACGTATTCATTTATAGGATCATGATAGAAGATGTTATTTTGGCTGCACACTGTCCATTTTGAGAAACGGTTGCTTCCACATAACATGTTTTTCGGCCTTGCTTGACAATTGTTGATTCAACCGTAGCCATTCCGATGAAAAGAGGTCGTAAAAATGTTGTTTGTAAATTGATCGACGCAAATCCTTGATTACTTTCTAATATTGAAGCCATCGAATAGGCCATCGTAATATCTGCTGCAGAAGTGATGAATCCTCCCATAACGACTTGATGCCCATTTAAAAAGCGTTCATCGACGTTCCAAGAGCAAACGGCTTTACCGGCAATAGCCGATTTTACATGAATACCTAATGTTTTATCACATGACGGTGGTTCAATTTCTCCATCAATCACTCGCTTTAAATCGATCATAGTCGTCATAATTGAACACCCCTAACTGAGTTTTGGAAAGTATTCAGTAATGTCCGATTTAGACATTGCTGAGCATCATCCATCATAGTCTCGATAAGCGTCGTAACGGTCGGTAGGTCTTGAATAATCCCTGCGATTTGACCGCTATTCATAAAACCGCCTTGCTCATTTCCTTCCATAGCACCTTTTATATGATAGGTTTCGGATGTACGTTCTTGATAGTCAGCAAGTGTTATACCTTTTCCTTCATCAGCAAGAAGCGAAGAGGTGAAAGGTGAACATAACACACGGCGAACCTGTCCAACTGAACGTCCTAGTATGACCGTTTCCACATCAGTTGCATCAACTAGTCTTTGTTTATAGGTCTGATGTACTGGCATTTCCTGTGTAGCAATGAAGCGAGTTCCCATTTGAACACCGGCTGCACCAAGCATTAACGCAGCTGCTAATCCGCGACCATCACCAACACCACCTGCTGCTATAACAGGTACGGAAACCGCATCGACTACTTGAGGGATTAATGTAAAGGTCGTCAATTCTAAATCGGAGTTAATGCCTGCAGCTTCATAACCTTCAGCAACAATCACATCTGCACCGCCTTGCTCGGCCTTAATCGCATGTTTAACAGATGCTACAACAGCTATCACTCGAATATGATGAGCATGCAATTTCTCTATATATAAAGTTGGATTACCTGCCGATAAAGAAACGACCGGTACTTTATGTGTAATAGCTAATTGCAATAATTCCTTTGTATAAGGATTGACATTGATTGGCACATTGAGGGCAAATGGTTTTTGCGTTAATTGCTGCGTTGCAACAATGCGTTCTTCAACTTCTGCAGGTGTCATTGTCCCACAGCCGATTGTCCCTAAGCCACCTGCATTCGATACAGCTGCCACAAGTTTAGGACTACTGATATTACCCATTCCCCCTTGGATAATAGGGTATTTTATTGCTAATACAGAACATAATTGATTCAAAAATAGCACCCCCGTTAAAAATATGTTATACTAAATTCTAGCAAAATATTCGGAAGATTGAAAGGATGATTTTAATGGAGATTACATACGCTTTAAAGAAGCCAAATGTTCATGAATCAGTTTTTCAGGCGCCAGGCACGTATATTATTGGAGATGTTACGGTTGGTGAACAATCGTCTATTTGGTTTAATGCTGTACTACGCGGAGATGAAGATAGTATTACCATTGGAAAACGTTGTAGTATCCAAGATAATTCAACCATTCATTTATATGAAGGGGCTCCAGTTGTTGTAGAGGATGAAGTAACAGTAGGTCATCAAGTAGTTTTACATGGTTGCAAAATTGGTCGCCGCTCGATTGTTGGTATGGGTTCTGTTATTTTAGATCATGCTGAAATTGGGGAAGAATGCATTATTGGTGCAAACACACTTATTACACAGGGCTCAAAAATCCCACCACGTTCATTAGTTGTTGGCTCACCAGGGAAAGTCGTACGTCAGCTACAAGACAAAGACATCGAGTTAATCCAGTTATCAATCGACACATACGTCCAAAAGGGAAAAGAATTTAAAGAAATAGTAGAGGGTTAATTTGCTTTTGAGACTCCCAGCCCTAAAGGGACAAGCTGAATAATGTCAGTGGGACTCCTGAGTAACTATGCGTTCGCAGTCCATTTCTGTTTTGAACAGTTCTCAAATATCCAATTTTCAATGAACGAGCGTGTTTTATAGACTTTTACTAGTCTAAGATGAAGTATAACACCCTTTCAGACAATTAAGGTAGCAATAGTTACCTCTTGTCTGACCTCACTTTCATCCCATGTCTAAAGACGGGCTACACCCTGCATAGGCTTTCTCGTTCGGAAAATCTGTAAAAGGCTTTGTTCGCAAGGTTATCATTTTTCATCTTTCCACACTATATAGTATTATTATGTTTAGAATTAAGGAGTGTGAGAGTATGAGATTTATTAAATTCCTTCTGATCATTGTAATTTTCATCGGTGTTATTGGTTATGGGGTTTATCATTATGGAATGAAGTATGCATCCGATAAGGTTGTTGATACTATTTCAACAGAATTAGAGCAAAGCGGACAAATGGATGAAATTAAAAATACGATTGAAAGTGACCCTCAACTAAAATCATTTATGGAAGAGGCTAAAACTGCAGACAGCAGCAAGTTGCCGTTTACAACAAAAGAAGAAGCTACAAGAGTAATCATTCAAAAAGTTGGTATTTCGGAGCTTAATAATATAAGAGTAAAAGTACAAAATGGTTCGATGACGAAAGATCAAGTCATTCAAGAAATGGAAGGTAAATTAACAGACGAAGAAATGACGGCCTTAAAAGTAGTTGTTTATAAAGAGTTATATAAATAAAACGTTGAAGAACCATAAAAAGGAGAAAACAGGACGTGCTATTGTAGCATGTCCTGTTTTTTGCCTTATTTAACTTCTTTCAGAATCTAAATATTTGTCCCTTATTTTGTGTCAAATCAGTATATAAGTTAATGAATGACTCAAAGTACTAATAAAACAAAAGGTGGGACATTATGGCAATATTTAGGGTTCGTAAAAAGGAGAATTATGTTGTGTTAGACAAAGGGTTTCTGAATGACACTCGCTTAAGCTGGAAAGCAAAAGGTTTGCTTGCTTACATGTTGTCATTGCCAGATGATTGGTCATTTTGTATTTCTAATTTAGCCACGCATAGCAAATGCAGTCGTGAATCTACTGCTAACATTATTAAGGAGTTATCGACAGCTGGCTATGTTCACAAAGTGCAGGGTAGAACAAACATGGGTAAATTTAGGAAAGTCGAACTCTCAGTGTTCGAAACACCACAAGTTGAACCGTATAGTGAAAATCCGATAACGGTTAATCCGTTGATGGAAAAACCGTTGACGGAAGACCCGTTCACGGAAAAACCGTCAATACTAATTAATAATAAATCACTAAATAATAATTTACTAAATAATTATTATAATAAGAGCCATTCCTCAGAAGAGAACATACCAAAACCACAAAGCGCGTTCCAATTTTATGAGCAAAATGGCTTTGGTTCTCTAGTCGCTCATGTCACGTACAAAATCGGTCATTGGATAAATGAATTGTCGGAAGACCTTGTGATCCATGCTATGAAGCAAGCCATAGAAAACAATGTGCTTCGTTGGAATTACGTTGAAAAGATTTTGCACGTTTGGACTACTAAGAAGTTTACAACAATTGAGGAAGTAGAAGCAGATAAACTTCGATTTGTAGCCCGAAAACAACAACAGCGTACTTATCAATCCAATCTACAAGTGCATAAAGAGGTTGTCCCTGATTGGTTCCATCAACGTAATGGAAATTCCAATGAAATAGAAGATGGACAAGCAATTGACTTTGAAGCGGAACGACAAAAAGTATTGGAAACATTAAGGAATCTAACTGAGAGTGCAAGGTGAATAATGCAACTACTGCGTGGTTGGAGAGTTAATTGGTCTAAAAGCAACTCCGATATCCTAAACACGAATCGAAAAAAGATATGGAGTATCAAGTAGGAATGACATGAAGAATGAGGAAATTCCAATAACTATCAAAATAAATACAAAATTAACCAAAATAACAATTGAAATTTTTGAACGGTCATGCTAATTTTTAAATATGAATATAAATAATAATACGAACAGTCAAAAAAAACTTTCTTTTATTGAAGCCGCTAGGCAAACGCAAATTGTGGAATGCGCAATCGAGACAATTGCCAGTTTGGGATTTGCACAAGCATCTTTAGCCCAAATAGCCAAACGTGCAGATATCAGTACGGGAGTGATATCCTACCACTTCAAAAACAAAGAAACATTGATTCGGCATGTCATTGAAAAGGTTTATACTTCTGGCGATTCTTATATGCGTCCGCTTATACAATCTGCCACTAGCGCAAGGGATATGTTAAGCGTATACCTCGAAAGTAACATTGCTTTTATGTCTACACATAAGACGTATATGCTAGCTCTATTAGAAATTTGGTCTGGAATTCGCCCTGAGGAAGGAAAGGAGTCGTTTGTTTTTAATCTCCAGGAGGCAGCCATTTACGATTTAGAGCAAATTTTGCAATTTGGGCAAAAGAACGGGGAATTTCGAACATTTTCTCCCAGAGTAATGGCTATAACCATTAGACAGGCGATTGATGCTTTACCGCCGCAAATGATGATGAACCCCGAACTGGATCTTGATGCTTATGCACAAGAATTAATCACTTTATTTAAATTGGCAACCGATAAGAACGTAACTTTGTGAGCATAATCAGTAGGCAATTTAAGGAGGAAAATGTTATGACAGACGGGGATTCGGCCCTTCAACTGCTCGGGTTGAGCAAACAATTTGGAGAAAACACTGTTGTTAATAGTGTCAACCTGACTGTGCCTTGCGGTTCATTTTTCGGTTTGGTAGGTCCGAACGGTGCAGGAAAAACGACTCTATTATCTATGGCAGTAGGGCTGCTGCGCCCAGACAGTGGAGCGTCTAGAATATTCGGTGTTGATGTTTGGTCAAATCCTTTACATGCAAAGACATTAGTTGGGGTTCTGCCAGATGGCATGTCATTGCCAGAAAGGCTAACCGGGCGTGAACTTTTGACTTATATGGGATTATTGCATGGACTTGATGCGAAGACTGTTGCCCAGCGTACAGAAGAATTGCTTGATATTTTAGAATTCCGTGATGATGAGCGTACGCTTGTTATAAACTATTCCACTGGAATGAGAAAGAAGATTGGTCTTGCCACGGCCCTTCTACATTCCCCAAAGCTTCTTGTACTTGACGAGCCGTTCGAGGCGGTTGATCCCATCTCTGCGTCAACAATTAGAACCATCTTGCAGAGTTTTGTTGCCAATGGTGGTTCTGTCATCTTATCCAGCCATGTCATGGCGTTGGTCGAGCAATTGTGTGATCATGTTGCTGTTATTGCGAAGGGGAGAGTGGCTGCTGCAGGCCCATTGGATTTTGTGCGTAATGGTGAAAGTCTGGAAGAGGCTTTCGTTCAGTTAGTTGGGAATCGCCCTGGAGAAGGAAAGAGATTATCATGGTTAATGTAATGATTCGAATGAAGATTTCCTTGCTTCGCCACTCGATGAGCGGAGGACGAGCGACTCTCATGATTATCGGTGGGGTTATCGGTCTATTGCTGGCAGTTAGTACGATTCTGCTTAGTGTACTATATAATCATGAAATATCAGCAGATCTTATCTGTATCGCTTTTGGCTTTTGGATGATTGGTTGGATCATAGGGCCTATGTTAGTTGGCGGAGAAGGGGTATTGAAAACGGAATACTTCACATTGTTGCCTATCGCCCAACGAAGATTGGCTATAGGGTTGCTCGGTACCTCCTTCATCGGTATTGGACCGATCGTTAGCTTAGTCGCTTGTTTCTCTCTCGTCATTTATGCAGCAAGACTTGGATTTTGGGCTGTGATCGTTGCCGTACCTGCGATGTTGTTGCAACTAGTAATCATCATGCTATTGTCCAAAGTGGTGATGGGGGTGATTGGAGAGGCATCGAAATCCCGATTAGGTTTAGAATTCGGGGCGTTGATCATAGGAGCCGTTATAGCTTTTCTTAACGTCGGTTGGTATTTACTTCCTTCGGTTAGCTTGTTCGTAGAGGAACCGTCGCCAGCAATTTCTTTAGTGGCTCGAATATTACCATCGGGTTGGGCTGTGGTAGCAATCGAAGCTGTAAATCGATCCCGTTACTTTTTAGCTGTCGGCGTTCTCTGTGGGTTGGCTTTATTGTGTGGATTACTATTGATGACATGGGCAAGACTGCTGTCAGGGAGCACGAAAAATGCGGCTCGTATAAATCGTTATAGCAGAAATAAATCATTGTTCCTTACTTGGGCCAACATTCTACCAACAAAAACTTCGAAAATTGGGGTGGTCGTTCTTAAGGAACTGAAGACTTGGATGCGTGATCCGCAGCGAGGGCGATTGTTGCGTATGGGGCTGTGGACGGGATTATTCTATGGCTTATTTGTATCGTTGAGCGGTGTTACTTTATTAATGCCCTGGGTCGGCATAGTCCTTGTGATGTTCACTTGCGTGTTCTCGAACAATCTTTATGGGTTTGATGGCGGTGCTCTTTGGATGTCTATTACTACACCGGGCTCAGAACGAAACGATGTGCGGGGCAGGCAAATTGCATGGATA
Organism: Lysinibacillus sp. NPDC056185; assembly: GCF_047737915.1. Classification (NCBI taxonomy): domain Bacteria; kingdom Bacillati; phylum Bacillota; class Bacilli; order Caryophanales; family Bacillaceae; genus Lysinibacillus; species Lysinibacillus sp. NPDC056185. Next base: position 18,092 of record NZ_JBLLLQ010000035.1, on the reverse strand, counting down.
ATGGCTGTAGCACCCGTATCGATCGTAATATCTCTCCTATTCCTTTATGTCAGTAAGTTGGACTGGGCGTGGGCATGGGTTTTAGCCTTGCTTCCATCGCTGTTAGGTGGAGGAGCGGGACTAATCCTATTCCTCTCAGTTTACAAGCTCATACCTGTGACAGACCCGCATCGGCGTGGACGCGGAACCATAGTCTCTGGTGATGACATGAACGCAGGGGCATTATTTATAACCAATTTATTGTTGTTGATATTGCTGTTTTTTGCTTCGATACCTACATTAGTCATATTGACCTTAGGGACGTTGCTACATCTAAACTTACTAACATGGATTGGTGTTCCTGTGGGATTGTGTACCGGCTTACTCATCGCTTGGTATTTCGGACGCTTGGCATACCGTCGTTTGGAAGCTTTTGGTCCAGATATCCTCGCAATCATGCAGAGCGGCGGAATAGCTCAATCCGTGGATAACAAAGTAGCTCAAACAGACGACACATTTTCTAATCTATCTGCAGGAAAGTCCGCTTTGGTAGGTCTACTCGTTACGATGGGAATTATTTTCACATTACCGCAGGGGATTGTGCCTATAATTCTAAAGCTTTCAGGCATAAAGGTCCACAGTTGGTTTATTGCTCTATATCTTCCAGAAAACGTCCAATTACTTATTTGCATTTTCTTTGTTCTAACTGGTGTTAGTGCTTTGATTATAACTAGAAAAATAGTTCGTAAACATAAGAATATGTAGCGGTAAAACACAATGACGATTGATCTATTGGTAACAGCTTCGCTAATTACCCTAAAGATTAATCCTCCATTGCGCTTTTACAATTATGCCGGATTTCCTTAGAGTAAAGGAAATTCGGCTTTTTTGGGGAGATTGTGTAGCATATTTTGTTCGTGTGTTATTGGTAGGGCTATGTCCATACTTAAAAGGAGAGATGAGCTAGGTAGGTATAGATATTAAGTTAAAGGTCGAGAGGGCAGTTCATAGATTTTTTAAAGATGACAATTTTGTCAACTAACTGTCATGTTCCGAAATTTAAGGTAGTGGAGAATTTATCTATACTCTTGTGTAACGAGATTATTTCGTTATAAAAGAGGAGGCATAAGAAATGAAGATTATGAAATTCTTAGCAATGACAATTTTATTCACTACTTTCTTAGTTGGTTGTGGTGACAAGGGTGCTTTGATAGAAAAAGACTATTATGTTCAAATTAACGAGGAATTACAAACTCCAAATAGCAATGGCCATTTCGTATACGCTCTAGAGGGCTATGATAAGGATGGAAATGAAAAGGTTGTAAGTTTTTTTGCAGAAAAACCTTATAAAAAAGGAACGATTGTCCGCGTCCCAAGAAGCTTAGAAGGATATACTGGTGATCCCAAAGTAATGAATGTGGATGACTTACCGGAAAATGTTAAGGGAAAATTTAATCAGAGCTAAATCCACGCCATTATAAAGCCCAATTTCTTAACATTAAAATTAAGAAATTGGATTTTTTTCATTCCATTAACTTTATAGCTATTAATCAAAAATCGTATCTTTATGAGGATTTCTTAAGAATTCGAAAAGCATTTTGATTTGAGCACCTGTATTTCTCCCTAAAGAAAGGTTTGGTAAATTATCTTCATGATAAAAGTGTACTCCTTTTGTTTCCAAACCATTTCTTGCATGCCCGCCAATAATCTCACATTGAATAAACAATTTATAATAATATGATATGGTTGAGGTGGATAAGGGTGCTTATTCATATCCAATAAAGTACCGCAGCTAACCAAGAGAAGACCGCCGCTAACACATCAAATTCCGCCGCTAACCAAGCGTATTAAAGAATATGACCAGTCGTTAAAATAACACACATTATTTATTATTTATTATTTGTTGAGAGGGGCCATCATTTGTAAATAATAAAATTTAAGCGTTTCATTCTTTTATCATTTTAGGGGGAGAAGTGGATAACTGATAATATTCTTTGTAAAATAAAGTAAATATGGAAGAGAGGTTACTTTATGTTGAAATTTATCGGCTCTGGAAGTGCATTTAATACGAAATTAGGTAATAATTCAGCGTATTATAAAGTAGGAAATCAGATGTTGTTAATTGATTGTGGTAGCAATATTTTTCACCGAATTAAGGAAAATAATTTACTGGAAGGTATCGAGCACATCCATGTATTGATTACTCATACTCATGCGGACCACGTTGGAAGCCTCGCTGATTTTATTTTTTATTGCTATTATTGCCATGGCGAAATGGCAAAACCTAATGTATCTGTTTATTCCGCTTATGATGTAAAAATTGAAGAATTGTTGGCCATTAATGGCATTATGCCAGGAGTTCAATGTTTCATAAAAAAATGTCAATCGGATACACAGTACACACTTAATTTCTGTAAAGTACTTTTCGAAAGGTCTAGTCATGTTAAAGAAATACCTTCTTATTCAATTGAATTATCTATAGATGACAAACTTATTTATTATACAGGAGATACAAATTACCTAAAAGAATCTTTACGAAATCCAAAGGTCTTCGATTTTGTTTATGTAGATACTTGTAAAGCTGATTATGAGGGCAATGTGCACTTGTCATTACGAAAATTGAGTGAGTTAGTGAGTCCTGATGAACGTTCGAAATTTTGGTGTATGCATGTAGATGAAGGTTTTGACCGTCAAGAAGCTGAAACGTTAGGGTTCAATGTTGTAACGAACGAATTTTTAACCTTTTAGAAAGCGAGTAGCGTCTTCTATTTCGTTTGGTTAAAAATGGTTAATCAACTCTCATAATGATAAAATTTAATTGTTATCTGAAAGGGGGAGAGAAGAATGGGATTCTTTATTGTAATTATCGGATTCATTATTTTAGTAGGTGTGATTAGCTTAATAAAAAAGGAATTCACTAATCATGATAGTTCAACAAGAAGTCATTCCAATCATTCGAGTACTCATATAGATTATAGTTCAACAAATACATTTGTATCCATGGAAGATTCAAATACAGACAATTGCTCGGATAGTGTCTCTAGTTATAGTGATACATCTAGTTGCAGTGATAGTAGTTCGTCGTCCGATTAAACGTCCGAATTTTTAAAAAAATAACATTTTAAAAAGCTGTAGCGTATGACAACGCTACAGCTCAGAATTGGTCTTGCCCTTATAATGGCTTAGCCATCAACAGCATTATAACACATAGAACGAAAAATCACAGTTCGAATGAGAATTTATTTCAATGAATTGAATATTAGGTGACACAAATGTGTTTTAACTTCTTTCATCATTATGCCAATACATCATTAATATCGCTATTCATTAATTGTTTCAGCAAATGTTTTTCGACCAGGATTAACTTTATTTACAGTAATACTTATTTTACTAAGAGTGTCGGCTGTCAATGGAATTTTGCCATCTTTCTGTATTTTTTTCCATGCCTTTATGTTTTTTCGGTATAGCTGCTCTGATAAGCGGAAAACATCAACATCCAATTGTAAACCTGCTTCATAGGATGCTTTTATATCTTTTTTAACTTCCTTAATAATACCTTCTCTTATTTGGTCAGTAGTTACATTCCCTTTGAAACCATTGATGATTGCATTTAATTTTATTTCCGCTTCAAATGTTACTTCATTGTTTTTTACAATTGGTTTAATTTTGGTACTTAATTTTTCTAAATCAACTGTTAAGTATTCTTTTTCTTTATTATTTAATTTAATCGTTACGTCTCCACGGGTTTTTTTATAATACATCCATTGGATACCTCTTCCATCCCCATCATTTATATAGCCTTTAAATCCATCTTTTGAAACTACTCCGAAACCAGATAAAGAAGTTTCCTCTGTTGGTTTATCAGTCGTTTCCCAGTTTTTGTTGATTGATACAAGTGGAATATTCACTTCATGACTCGGCTCATTTAAGTCGATAAGTAGTTTTCGCAAATCCACGGGCTCTACATATGTTTGTAGCTCTCTTGTATGCATTGGATTGCTTAGCTTTGAAGCGGTTAGTGATTTATTTAATATTGGTGTGACTAAAAGAATATCTTTAATAGAGTCCTTTGTAACATATGTCAATATTTGATATCTCGTTTCCCGATGACGTAAAAAACTGTCAATAATAGGAATGGAATTGCCGTTCTTTAAGGCATCCTCAGAGAAAAGAAGAAAAGTCATATGCCCCCAGAATACTTTTTGGTCGATGGAGCGATATAATTTAAAAAAGGCTTCTTCCATCGTTTTACCTTTAGCAAATCCAATTTCAGACGGTGCTGCTTGAGGAGTAGGCGCTTCAGATTTAGCTACATTCGCAAAATTAATGATTTGCATATATATTTCATATTGACCATCTTTATAATCGATACCAATCCCGTCAATATAGTACATTCTTTGTGGTTCAGTAACATCCCAACATCCGGAAAGTAATAGTACAGCTGCTAAACTTACTATTAACGTCATTTTTTTCTTCATTTTTTGATCCCTACTTTTAGAAATTCTGTGTAATCTTGCGGAGTAAAGGGGTTTTGCTTATAGTTTGGACAAAAAATGAAAGGATTATAAGTAGTGAAAAACTTAGAACAGCTACATTTAGCCATCTAAACAAAAGACCAGGACTCATTATTATAATGAGTCCTGGCGTATTTCTGAAAAAAGCGAAGAGATATGAAGAAAAATCCCTGATCACTTTATATTCCCGTATTATCGCGAAGTTCTATAATAGTTCCTTCAGGTGCTTTTAACTTACAAAGCTGGCCATTTTCAACCTTATAAATAATTTCATCATTTTTGCGAATAAAATGAACATTCATATCCTTCAACCGTTCTACTTCTTGAGAGAGATTGTCCACCCATAAACAGAAATGTACAATGCCTTGAGCATTTGAATTGCATGTATCAAGCTCTTCATTATACTTTCCAGTTTGGAGTTCGATATAAAATGCTCCAAGTTTTAACCAAGTATTAAAATATCTATTGTGGAAATTTGGTGACTCCTGTGCTAGTTCAAATCCTAATATTTCAGTGTAAAAATTTAAAGATTCATCATATGTATTCGTTTGTATGCAAATGTGGTGTACATATTTTTCAGCCATAAATTATTTCCCCTTTTATCTAATCTATATTAATGAAACAATCCGCATCGTTGAAATGACACTTCCTAAATGATACCAGAATAGTTTATTGCCGAGGAAATAGCGTAACATTTAGCATATATTCTGACAAGTATAATTTACGCCAGAATGGATAATTTATATATCGGAGGTGATAATTTTGGCAAAAGAAAAACGCAATAAAAGTGAAGAAGAACAAGTAGAATTTGGAGCAGATTTAAGCCCTGATGATTTAGATGAGCGTGAAGAAAATGATCTAACTACTGAACAATTGAACAATGCATACAATGAAAAACAATACAACGAAAACACTTCCTCAAAACGTAATAAATAATTAAGGAAGAACGCATAATATTTTCTACCACAATCGTTTGGGTTGTGGTAATTTGAATTGAGCAAGAGTTATTTGTTCAGAACATATGAGGGAACTAAATTGCTAAAGTAAAACTCCTTTTTATTAAAGATATATCATTAATAATAGAGTAGAATTAAGATAATAAAAGTGAGAAAGGACAAATAGAATGATGACAAAATTTAAAATTGAACTACCGCTTATTCCAAATGATTTGGCTCAAGGAACTTTTGAAGACATTTTTTATGATGAAGAGCCTTATCTATCGAATCAGCTAATTACGAATACAAGTAGAGAGAATGATAGTATTGAGCGTTTAATAGTATCCAAAGTAATGTTTCAAAAAGTATCTTTGATTAACTCGAATTTCAATAAAATTGATATGACTGATGTCATCTTTGAAAACTGCGATTTATCTAACTCAAAATTCAACGAAGGAATTATACATCGAGTTACATTTAAAAACTGTAAGCTGTTAGGTGTTGATTTCTCGGAGGCCCATTTAGGGAATGTTTCTTTTGAAGATTGTGTGATGAATTTATGTAATTTTGGAGTAGCAAGACTAAAACAAATTTGTTTTGAGCAGTCATCATTACGTGGGACAAGCTATTACGACTGCCAATTTAAGAAAGTGAAATTTGAACACTGTAATATTGATGAAGTTGATTTTAGCGACACGCCTCTCAACAATGTGGATATTAGTACATGCACTTTTGAACGATTAAATGTAACATTGAATAATTTAAGTGGCTGTGTGGTTTCCACTGAACAAGCAATTGGCTTTGCTGAACTGCTAGGTTTAAAGGTTAAACGATAATATTGACTGGCTACTCAATTGAATCCCATTCTTTACTGGTATTCTTTGTAATTAAAAGCATACTATATGAGGGGGTAATTTCCGTATTAGTAAATTAATGATTATAAGAGGAGAGAATGAGCAATGGCAAAGTCTTTAAATTGTCCCAACTGTGCTGCAGCATTTGATCCAAAGGATAATAGTTGTGCGTATTGTGGTAGCTATATTATTACATCAAAAACTAAACAAATCACTTATAATTTGGATGAACACGAACCCAAATATAAAAAAATCTTTTTTCATGGAAATGAAATGCGTGAACATGAATTACCAATTCGCTCAGGCTTTGCTAATATGTTTTACAGTATAACTCGTTCTGATGGTGGGCGACTATTATTAACAAACCAACGATTAATTTTTTGTGCGCATGCTATCAATTTAAATCCTCATTTATATTGGGAGTTGGATTTAAAAGAAATAGATCGAACTGAACTCGGCTTAAATCTCTTCATATCGCAAAGACTCCATATTTTTGAAAGAGAAGAAAATGAAACGATATTTGTCGTTTATGGTGGGGAAAATTGGAAAAATGAACTTACGAATGTTTTAGAGAAGATTAGTGAGTAACTTAGAAATTTAAAATAAACTTTGCAAATACATATGAAAGAGGAGGAAGGCATGAACGTTTACGAGGATTGTATTACGTTCATGTTTTTTCCATAATATGTTTGTTGTTGTTCCGAAATTGTATATAGAGGCTGGGACATAACTAATTAGCTCTTCGCGAAAGCCGAATTACTTTCAAATAAAATAAGCACTATATTTAGAAAACCCGAACAATTGCAAAACACCGTATGAGTGTCTTGCAAATTTGTTCGGGTTTTACTTTAGTTAAAATACTTTTGTACCTGCATCATTTTTTGTCATTCTATTATTTAGGAATAAATATTTCCGAAATTGACTTAGTGAGCAACTTGTCCGCCATCAGCTACATAAACATAACCGTTACAGAAGCTTGCAGCGTCTGAAGAAAGGAATACAACGACTTCAGCAATTTCTTCTGGTTTAGCAGCTCGGCCCATTGGAACGTTGGAAACAACTTCGTTCCAAACTTCAGGATTATCTTTCCACATTTGAGTCATTGGTGTTTCTGTTAAACCAGGTGCGATAGCGTTTACTCGGATACCGTCTCGAGCGTGGTCAATTGCAGCTGCTTTTGTTAAACCCGTTACGGCATGTTTTGCTGTTACGTATGGTGCCATATTTGGATCAGCAATGACACCAGCTACTGAAGCTGTGTTTACAATTGTACCACCGCCATTAGCAACCATGTATTCAAGTTCATGTTTCACCGCAAAAAATACACCTTTAACGTCAACTGCCATTACTTTATCAAAAGTAACTTCTTCAATATCAACGAATTTTGCTGGTTTGTTTAAAACGCCTGCATTGTTGAATGCGTGATGTAATCCACCGAATTTCTCTACAGTCTTTTCAACAAGTAATTTCAATTGCTCTGGGCTTGTTACATCTGTTTTAAAGAATACTGCTTCTCCGCCTGCTTGTTGAACTAGTTCTACAGTTTCTTGTGCACGGTCATCAACATCGCCAATAGCAACTTTCGCGCCACGACGTGCAAAAGCGATTGCTGTAGCACGGCCAATACCAGTAGCTGCTCCAGTGATTAAGACAACTCGACCTTCAAAATCTCTAACATTCATAATATTGCCTCCCCATATTTGTAAGTCTACTTTACATGTGTAGTATAGCTTTCACTAAAAAACGTATTCAATATTTTTGAATGAATGAGCTTATTCCTTTATAGTAATAAGCATAAGAAGGTGACTAATAATGCAATTAACTCAATTAGAGTATTTTATAGTAGTAGCCCGCTTGGAGCATATGTCGAAAGCGGCATTGGAATTAGAGGTTTCGCAATCTTCATTAAGCAAAACGATTGCTCGTTTAGAGGATGATATTGGAGTACCACTCTTTGATCGAAAAGGGAAATCTATTCGTTTGAATGAATATGGACGCATTTTTTATGAGAAGGTGGAAAAGGCTCTAGATGATTTACAAGAGGCAAAATCAGAAATTCAAGAACTCGCAAATATACGAGAAGATAGTATAGCGATTAATGTAATGAATTCAAAACTACTGCCAAAATTATTTTATGATTTTTATAAAAAACGCCCAAATGTTAAAATCCGACAGTATTTATTACCTGATAAATTAGCGCTACAAAAATTAATTTGTGGTGAAATTGATTTAATGATCGTCATTAATCCAATTAAAGATGACAGAATAGAGTGGGTGCCATTATTTACAGAAGAAGTCTTTTTAGTAGTGCCGAAAGATCATCCCCTAGCTGCTAAAGAAAGTGTTTCACTAATCGAGGCTAAGGATGAATTGTTTATTTTGTCAGAAACAGGACAAAATTTCCGCACAACAGAAAATCACTTATTTGAAAGAGCAGGCTTTACTCCGCAAATTGCCTTTGAAGGTGAAGATTTATCGATTATTTTACAATTGGTGAACGAAGGAAAGGGCATCTCTTTTATTTTTAAATATTCATTTTTAGATCAGTATTTAGACAATGTAAAGATATTAAAAATTTCAAATCCTGATTGCTTTCAAACGGTAGGGATTGCTTGGAATAAAAAGAGAAAAAGTTCATTTGTCGCAAATAGTTTTCGTGATTTTGCTATTTCATTTTTGAAGGATAGTACAATATAAGATGTGGGGAAGGTATATGAAGCTGGTTTAAATAAAAAGGGTCACTTACAGGCTGGTGACCCTGAATAAAACTATATGGAACTAGTAAACTTATGGGGTTTTTTCACCTTAATTGAAGCTATTTCTCCGCAATTCTGACACAGAGTGAAAATAAGTGGAGATCCATTAGAAAAAATTGTGTCAACTGGTCTTAAAGCAGCGTATCCATCAAGTTTCCCCTGAGAAAATGAATTACTACCACAAGACTTGCAAATCAATTTATCGTTTTCCATAATATCACCTCATTATGTAATTTGTGTAAATTGTATCATAAAAACAGCTGAGGCGTTACAGAAGCTAGCTAGAGAAAGTAGTACCACAACAAAATAAGTATGAATGAACAATGAATGAACAATGGATGAACTAGAAACATTGATCATAACACCATACAAGGATACAGAGGTGTTACAGAATAATTTCTAAATAGAATATTGTGAAACTTATTTAAACTTAAGTCGTAGTAATATATAAGAGGGGAGGGATTAACTTGAAAAAATACTTATTATTTGCAGTGGTTTTTACGCTGGCTTTTGTCGTATTGCAAGTACTATCAGGTATGCTATTAACAATGTTTTATACGCCTAGCAACCAATGGGAAGAGGCTTCGACTTTATCATCACAAGTGGTGTTTGGAAATACAAGCTTTATTCCGCCACTTGTTATTTCTTTAATAGCACTAGTAATTGCTTTTGGTAGTACCAAGCTAATCAATAAAAAGGTTGTGCACTAAAAAAGGAAGGGATTCTTTTCCCTCCCTTTTTGAATGAAATAAAGCTGTATTCAAAAATGATACTTTAGTATTGATAAATGATATGATAAACGCCTAAAAATGGCGCTATTTTTAACATATGAAATTTTTTCATTTTTACCTTAAAAATCTCTTCTTGTTGTTGATGGAATTAGACTTACTACATTTATTTCAAAAATGAAATCATGATTTTTTCTAACTCTGCCTTATTTAAAACATCATCAATGATTACTATTTGATAGGCACTGTCCTTTCCTTTTTCAGGAACAATCATCTTCATGGCTTTACTATTTTCTCCAGTACTTTTAGCAAAAGTGAATTGTGTACCTTCCAGTTCATAACTTTCTATGTTGTCATATATACGTTCATAGAAAGGATCTTTGCCAATTTCTATAATGCCAGGTTTTCTTGGTTTTTCTAAAATAGCAGATTGATAAATTTTAAAGCCAAACTTCCTCTCGCCTCTATATTCTGAGTGAATGACTGGATTCAGTTTCTTCGTCGTAATAGCTGTTTCAACTTCTTCCTTCTTTAGTTCGTAACCTCCCGGTAGATAAGCTGGCTTCTTTATCGGAAAATCAACTAACTCCTGTGCTTCTTCTATAGTAAATGTGAAATGTGAATAGATTTTTTTCCATAAGGGTCCAGCAGCTTTACTAATTTCCTCTAATTTTTTATGTTTATCCGGATCAAAATGTTCCGGTCCCCCTAAGGCTCTCATCTCTTTAGTAATAGTATATTCTTCTGTTTCCAAATTGATTAATTGATCAAATTCCTCTTTTGTTAACACATTACGTGCTACTTCAATTTCTTCAAGTATAGCTTCATATCTATTCTCTGAGGTATGAAAATCTGCAAATGCCTGTTCTTTTGTACCAATCATTTTTTCTACAATTTGCTGTATAGGAACTTCAGTTTTTGTTTCTTTCATATCATTACTAACTTCAATTTGTTCTTTCGTTGGTATATCTGCTCGTGCATTTACTAGAGATATAGAAGATACAGCAATTACAGTAGCAACTCCAAATAGAGACCAGCGATAAGAGTTCTTTTTAAACTTTTTAATCATCAAAATTCTCCTTTTTAAGGTTCTTTTATTTCTACTTAAGTTTGCTAAACTTGGTACTTGATAATAATTGGAGTAGTGTTCTAAAAGGTTAATAATAGTATGACCATATGCAAGTTGCTCTTTTGGATTTATATATGTAAGAGCTAACGCATCACAGGCTAGTTCCTGATCTTCCCGCATGCGAGAGTACGCATACCAAAGAATGGGGTTAAACCAATTTAAAATGAGTAAGCTATACATAAGCCAATTCACACCAACATCACTTCGTTTGATGTGGGCTAATTCGTGATGGAAAACGTATCGTAACTGTTGCTCATTTATCACTTCCGTGTGTACGTTTGACAATAAAACTTTTGGCCGAATAAAGCCGAACACAGTTGGACTCGATATCTTTCCAGCTAAAAACAGTGGGATATCCTGTTGTACAGACATAGATTTCTTACAATTCTCAAAGATAGTGACAATCCTTTGATCTGTTATCATCGATTGTCCTTTTATGTAAAGAAATAAACGCCTGTTTATAATGATGGTAGTAAAGCCCAAAATGATGACTCCAGTAAGCCAAATGTATACAAGGATTGTATAAAAAGAAAACGGTTCATCATTTCGTTTTGTATTATTGTGTATTTGTTTTTTATTTTCCTCAGCTACTTTGGGTGAACTAGATATATATGAAACATTTTTTGTGGCTATCTTTGAATCGTCTATAACTTCTAATTCTTGCTCATGCTCTTTTGAAGTAGTAGCTACAGTTCCATTACTAAATGAAAAGATAGAATAGATACTGTAGGAACTATCTAGTGACCAAGGCAATAAAAGTCTAACAATTAATATCATCCATAACAAATATTGCCACCGTGGAGTTAACTGATTTCTAAGCAAAATTTTCACACTTAAGATTAGAGCGACTAGTATACTTGCCATAATTGAGGTTTCTAACACCCAATCAAAAAAACGAGGTAGATAGAGATTTACGAAGATATCTATCATTATTAGCGATCCTTCCTCTGATTTTCCTCAGACTTCTCATCCAGAATACGTTTGAGTTCGTTAATATCTTCTGAAGACAGTTTTTCTTCTTTTAAGAAATTCACAAGTAATGGTTTAAATGCTGCTCCATAGAAACGCTTAAGTAAGGATTTTGTTTCTACTTGTAAATAACATTCTTGAGAAACTAAAGGATAATAAGCATACGCACGCCCTGTGTCTTGATGATAAGAAATAGCTTCTTTTTGAACTAACCGATTAATAAGCGTCCGAATCGTCTTCGGTTTCCAATCTGTTGTTGACTCTAGTACTTTAATAATTTCATTTGCTGTTTGTGGATATTTTGACCAAAGAACTTTCATAATTTCCAATTCAGCTTCAGATATTTTAGGTAATTCTTTCATAATTTGAAATTCACCTCCAAGTATTACAACTGTAATCCGATATTACAGTTGTAATACTTGGTTGTCAACTATTTTCCAATTGCTAAATAAATGCTCTTGAAGCGGAAATACAATTAAACAACAGTGAAGAAAGCAATTCTCGTCTTAAACAAGCATTTAAAACACAGGTATTATGTGAATAGTAGTGAAAGTAGGGGGTTTTACAATGACTGTAAAAGACATTCTGTTGAAAGGGGGCTGCAATTTGGCCTAAAGTGATTTCGTGAAATTACTTGCATTTAATACTGTTAAATTAAGTATTCGTTTATTCGGTGGACAGTTGTTTTAATTGAAACAAAACCCAAATATTCTAATAAAAAATTGGCAGAGCATTGTTGCAATAAATATGGTATAAAGTTCTATATTTTAGTATAATATTCTATGTTTTTAACAAAAATAAGTTTCCTTTATTAGGATAAAGGGCTGAAGGAAGGTGTTTTGTTGTTATATTTAGGATTGATCATGATTGCTTGTTTATTTTTATATTTACAAAGAGCTTCATTTTCATTGGTGGCTGATTCAAAGTTACAATTACCAATTAAAAGAATGGATAATTTAATTGTGTTTGCTCCTTTTGTTACAGTAGTCGTGTTTTCTATTCTTTTTTTAACTGTACTGAAGGGACAATTGGCTGATAGAATATCGCATGCTTTAATCGTTTTTAGTCTTTGGATTTTTTTCACCTATTTCATAAAAACGCTATTTGGTTATTGGAAAAATATAAATATATTATTAGTTTCTTTAGTTGGAATCCCTTTGACACTATATTATATTTTCCAATTGACTCCGTTAGACAACTATACAAAGATCGTTTTTCTGAAAATAGGGAATGTATCATTTATCGTAGGCCTAGTATTAATCATTTTATTTTATTTGAATTATTTACATAAAAGGAAGTTGGAGTTGGCGAAGGATAATTAAAGAATGGGGCGATTTTAATTTATTCGCCATTAGAAAATAGAAGCGTATTCGGGAGATATCGAATACGCTTTAATAATAATAATTAGTTTTATGATTGAAAAACTGATCCGTAATAAGCGCGCTCAGCTTCATCCAGAGGCCTTTATCCATTCAGATCAAGGGGTTCACTATACAAGCCCACGCTATCGAACGCTCATAAAAAAACATGGCTTAGGTCAATCGATGTCACGCCGAGGAAACTGTTGGGACAATGCGCCACAGGAATCATTTTTCGGTCATTTTAAAGACGAAGTAGATTTTAGCTCCTTGAAGACACTTGAGGAACTAAAAGCGAAAATCAATCACTATATGGTCTATTACAATAATTATCGTTATCAATGGAATCTAAAAAGGATGGCTCCTGTGCAATACAGAAACCATCTCTTAGCTGCTTAATCTCTTTTTTTAGTTTGTCCTTGACTTGGGTACCACATTAAACCCTATACCTACATAAAATTTAAAAACCAAGATAGCTTAATTGCTGTCTTGGTTTTTGCTTGAAATTTAAAACACGTTAACTTTCATTAGAGGAAGTTGACGGTCAGGAAACACAGTAGATGGAGTAGAGCCAATATTCTTCGCTCCCATTTTTAAATAAAAACCTTCCGCGTTAGGTTCACTATCAAGAGTGAACTCGCTTATTCCTAACTCCTTCGCTTTATTTAATAAATGGTCCCATATCATTCTCCCTAATCCTTTACCGATATAATCAGGATCTATAAATAATGCATCCAATTTCAGTTCATTTATAGTAAAGCTATAAAATGCTACTATCTTATTGTCACTCTCCATTACGTAAACTGGATTTTCTTCTATGTACTCTTTTGTTACAGTTAAATCATCTTTACATTGTTGTAGAAAATCTTCTGTATATCCCCAATAGGCTTTTGACTTATAAGCTAAATTGCTTAATAGATAACAATCTTGAATTTTTGCAGTTCTAATCAACATAATAATTCCTCCAATAAATCATTTTTATGAAAACATTGAACTTAGACTCCGTTTTATTCATTTATTACCATAATATTAAAGTTGGAAATATTGAAAGTAAAGCGACTTATGGGCATCTACGGAGCATCGGGAAATGGCAAATTAATAATATGCGTAGATGCGCGAAGTGAAAATTCGAAGGAAAATGTGCAATAAAAAAGCCAATTAAAATCTTCTAATCAGCTTCTGTTTTTTAGTTTTTTTCCTGTTTCAATACCCGCACCAAAAACTACTGATACCATACAAATGAAATAGAGTATTTGTTGGAAGCTATCTGCCGTCCAATATCCAAAAAAATTCATGAATACAAGGATGACAAATAATATTGCAGAAACAATGAGAGAATAAAAGCTAAAATTATGAGACATTTTAAATCCTCCAATATATGTTAATTAAACTACGATTTCAGGTTAACATAAATTAGGCGTTAAAACCAAATTATTACTGCACAATTTGAGGGAAAAGGTGTGCTTGATTTTTGTGGAACAATAGAGATATACCGTCATTAATCTGGGAGTATCACATTAAATCTTTATTTAAAAAAATACAGCGCATTAGTAAGAATGGTTGTAAGATATTTACAGGTAGGTGTTTAGATTGAAAAGATTAGGTCTTAGCGACATTTGTATAGGTTGTGGTGCAAACGCGACTGACCATGACTGCGATTGGGTTACTTGTTTTAGTTGTGGTTATTCAGATAGCGGGGTTAGAGAAGGGCACATATCATTGTGATTTTGAATTTGATCAAAGTAGAAGAATGTGTGAATCGTTTTAGAGGATTATGTGTCATAACAAGTTTAAGGAGGAATTAGAAAATGGGATTAGATATTACTGCTTACAGAAAATTGGTAGTTGTAGAAAACCCTGAATTAGATGAAGATGGCGAAGTACTAGATTGGGATAACCAATGGAAACCTGGTGAAAGTATGGAATGGTCTGAAGAAAATTTCCCTGGTCGTGGTGAGGGTGTTAATCCACAAACAGTTTATACATGGGAAGAAGGTATTGAATTTTGTGCAGGTAGTTATAGAGGATATAACTGGTGGCGAGCAAAATTAGAGGAATTTTCTGATGGTAATGACTTCCAAGAATTAATAAATTTTGCCGACAACGAAGGAGTTATAGGCCCAATAGTTTCTAAGAAACTTGCAAAGGATTTTGCGAAAAATAAAGAAAAAGCAGAGGATTTTGCAAAGTCCCTAGATAATGGAGATTGGTGGATAGGTCAGTACGAAATATGGCAAGATGCGTTCGAAATGGCTGCAGATAATGGAGCAGTAGAATTCCATTGATGAATATTTTGAAGAAAGAAACTATAAAAAGGGTCACTTGGGATGGAGTGACCCTTAGTAACAAGCTTCGGAGGTGTAAGGCTAAATTAGCTTTACATTACTATTAATATGTCGTGATAGTTTTTTTGTATAGTTCATAGCCTGAGAAATAGATTTTTTAAAAAACACTAATTCGATTTGGAGCACATGTGTATGCACACAGGGGCTCGAATTTGATTAGATTTTGTTCCAAATAACCATAAATTGTGCTGCTTCAGATTCAAGTGCAATTAGATGATCTTCAGTAGAGGGTTCATCTGAAATTAACCTACCTTTTTGAACGTTTAAAATTGCTGGTTTTATATCAGGAGAATGCTCAATGGTGAAATCAGATTGTTTTAATAGTGTTAAAGATGAGCGGCATTTATTTTTATCAATTCGTTCGTCCTTCCCTTTGAAATATAACTTGATTAAGTGTGGAACACCATCAATCTTTAATCCAAGTTCTGGTGATGAACGGACAGTTAAATAATCGCTATACCAATTGGATTTGCCAGGGTCAAACCATTCAATTTCTTTATTTTTTATAAATTTTAAATGTGCTTTGACTGCTTCCAAGTAATTCTTTTGCTTAGCTTGAGAAACTTTGTTAGCAAGAGAAATTAGGTAATCGTTACTAAATTCCTTCTCATGAAATTTTCGGATACCATCCCGTAAAGGTTTCCAGTAATCAAAAGCAGGATTGTAATCATCTTGATATTTTATTTGTCTAACCATTGAAGTCTTACCAGTAACGCCTTTGAAAGTAAAGTCTGTAAATTGCGTTAGACCAATAGATACTTTTTTTGAAGACACTAATAACAACTCCTTTATTTGTAAATATTCCACGAAATACCTTAGATAATTTTCAGGAGGTTGTAACATGAATAAATCAACGGTCGTGTATTAACGACTAACAAGCATCGTAAGGCAATCTACGAAGCTATCGGAGCAAGGGAAAACAAATGTGTTTTTGGAAAATTATAATGTAAACAGCATATGATATTATTCAAATTTTAGAAGCACTACAAATAAGTCAGAAAATTGATTTCATAGAAGTGGATAGGATCATTAATGGACTGCAACAATTAGAGTTGCCAAATGTTCAAAAAAGTTATCGTTGCATGAATGCTTGGTATTAGTGGATAAGTGATGGATCAGAAGCTGAAACGGTTAGTGAATTATCTTTATACGCCAGAGGATGGCTGAGATCAGAAACATATAGAATTTTGTGTAATATGGGAGTTACTCATTCAGTAATTATTGCATGCTGATAATTAAAAAGCTGCCTAACAGTTACCTGTTAAACAGCACATGGATATTGTAAATATAAAACAAAAAACAGGAAAAATCAACAAATTTTTTAAGAGGGTGTTGTCATTGAAAAAAAATGTTTATTATCCTTTTTATAGTTGTTATAGGTGGATCCAGTACTAATAAAGATTTGTTAAATACGGAGTTACAAGAGCCTTTTAATACAGAGGCTGTTTTCGTAAGGATTGTTGCTATTCAACTAACGGTGCAGTTTAGTGAAAGGATAGATTGGAGGAAGAGTAATGACAAAAAATAAATTAAAAGGTTTAGTTTCTTTAGGTTCTGTAATAACTGCAATTGGTTTTATTTTGTTATTTTTCAGTGTTGATATTGGATTATCACTTGCTGAATATCGGATAGTTACACAAGGTGGGATGGACACTTCGCAATACCTAATTGTAATTGAAGGTTATACAAATAATTTCTTAGCTGCTGGAAGTATCCTTTTTGGGATTGGTATCTCCACCATCATTTTTGCTTATTACAAGATACTTAATATTAACGAATAGAAGTAATAAATATTGTTTTTCGTATTCAAGTAACGGGTGGTTTCGTATTATAAGGTTAACCAGTTTTTACTGGTTGACCTTTTTTAATAGAATTTATTATATCAGTAGCCAGAGTAGGACGTACGGGTGCGTGGGACAATGATCCCGTTAACTAAACTGTCCAGTTTAAGAAAAATTTACGAAAGCTCAAAACATAAAGACCGGATTAATCTACAAAATGTGTAGGTTAAACTTGGTCTTTTTGTTTTAATATCAACAATCTATACGAAAACAGCCAATACAAAAAATACTACAGCTATAGATTTGAATGAAATAATAAAATTTGATTGGGAAAAAGCATATCTCTTTTCGCCATATACCCCGAGGGATAGTCTTAACAAGATGATAGGTTTGGAATTTAATGATAGTAGAATAGACACGAGTGATGATATTTATTTAATAGTTTTTATCAACAAGGAGAAGGTCGTTCATTACTCTGAAATTGATAGGCATCAGTTAGAGTTTTCTGTCGCTAATGGTTCCTATCTTACTCCAGAGAACTCTTTGATAACAATTACACGGCCATAATTCATAATAATATTATGACAATAGAAAAGAGCATAGGGGATATACTTTTAAGTTCATTATGGGAAAAAACTATAAAAAGGGTCACTTGGGATAGGAGTGACCCTTAGTAACAAGCTTCGGAGGTGTAAGGCTAAATTAGCTTTACATTACTATTAATATGTCGTAATAGCTTTGTTT
>NZ_JBLLLQ010000034.1:0-49836 GCF_047737915.1 Lysinibacillus sp. NPDC056185 | reverse complement strand
CCATCACATCCTGTGATAACGCCTTCGTGACCAACATCTTGTTGGCCCGAGACCCTGGAGCGAGCAAATAGAGGAACGAAGGCTAAGAACATCACGTCCTGTGATAACGCCTTCGTGACCAACATCCTGTTGCCCCAAGCGGCTCATCGGACGCCCCCAGGAAACTCTGCTCTGTGCGAAAGCGAAGCGACAGCAACAAATGTTTTCTGTAGCGAAAGCAAAGCGGCAGCTACAAAGCGCCCAGCCGGAACGGAAATCAACTCCACATTATGGTGAAGAGCTTAAGCGTGTAAAGTTTTGAAGGAAAATTGAGGTATTTTCGAGAGATAAAGTGCTCGTGGTGAACGAATAATCAGTGTAGAATAACCTCACTGATGAAAGTTTTGCTTTATCTATATTGTCTGTATGAAATGAATGTCTTTTCATGCTATTATGGTAAAGGTTAAGCACTAAATTATGAGGTGAAAAATAGAATGTGCGGATTTATAGGCTATATTAATGGAACAAATGTGATCGATCATCATCAAACGATCGAAAATATGATGAATACAATTATTCACCGTGGACCAGACAGCGGTGGGATTCACAGTGATGATAAAGTAACGTTAGGATTCCGTCGATTAAGTATTATCGACTTATCAGACGTGGCAAATCAGCCGTTGTACAGTGCAGATGGTAATATCGTTCTCGTATTTAATGGAGAGATTTTCAACTTCCAAGAGCTACGTGCTGATTTGGTTGAAAAAGGTCACAACTTTAAAACACACTCCGATAGTGAAGTTATTATTTATGGTTATGTTGAATACGGAGTAGAATTTGTCAAAAAGCTTCGCGGGATGTTCGCATTCTGTATTTGGGATAAAAAGAATGATTTACAATTCATCGCTCGTGATGGCTTCGGTATTAAGCCACTGTATTATACAGAAAACACAACAGATGGTACGTTTATTTTCGGTTCAGAAATTAAATCATTTTTACCACACCCAGCATTTATTAAAGAATTAAATAAAAATGCGCTACGTCCGTATCTGACGTTCCAATATTCTTCAATGGACGAAACGTTCTTTAAAGGTGTGTACAAATTACAACCAGCACACTATATGCTTATTCAAAATGGACAAAAGCAAATTGTGCAGTATTGGGATAAAAAATTCCATGCAAAAGAAGCTCCAATTGAAAAATATGTAGAAGACATTCGTACGACTGTAAGTGAATCAGTAGACGCGCATCAAATAAGTGATGTAAAGGTTGGTTCTTTCTTATCAGGTGGTATTGATTCAAGTTATATTACTTCATTATTACGCCCTGATAAATCCTTCTCTGTTGGTTTCTCTGACTACGAGGATATGTTTAATGAAACAAATTTAGCAAAAGATTTATCGGATACATTAAATATTCAAAATGAACGTAAATATATTTCGGCAGATGAGTGTTTTGAAGCATTACCAAAAATTCAGTGGCATATGGACGAGCCACAATCAAACCCATCTTCTGTACCGCTTTATTTCCTTTCTGAGTTAGCATCGAAGGATGTAACAGTAGTACTTTCAGGTGAAGGTGCGGATGAAATTTTTGGTGGCTACTCATGGTACCAAAACTCTGGTAAAATGCAAAAATATGAGAAAATCCCATTTGGTATTCGTAAAGCGTTACGTGGTATAGCAGAGGCGTTACCTAAAAATCAATATTCGAACTTCCTCGTTAAAGGTGGTCAAACAGTAGAAGAACGCTTCATTGGGGAAGCGGTTGTATGGGACGAAGAAGATGCATTAAATGTCTTGAAACCAGACTATAAAAATGGTCCATCTGTTAAATCGATTACAAAACGTATTTACGATGAGGTTCCAGGTGATGATGATGTTACTAAAATGCAGTATCTTGATTTAAATCTTTGGATGCCAGGTGATATTTTATTAAAAGCAGATAAAATGAGTATGGCTCATTCTATTGAATTACGTGTACCATTTTTAGATAAAGAAGTGATGGAATTAGCGAAAAACATTCCATCAAAATATCGCGTAAATGACATTGATACGAAATATGTTCTTCGTCAAGCTGCACATCAGGAATTACCTGAAGAATGGGCAAAACGTCCAAAGCTTGGCTTCCCAGTGCCAATTCGCCACTGGCTGCGTGAAGAAAAGTATTATAAGATGGTAAAAGAAATGTTTACAACTGACTTTGCCAATGAATTCTTTGATACAAAACAATTAGTAGGCTACCTAGATGAGCACTATGAAGAAAAAACAAATCGTGGACGTTATATTTGGACAGCCTATGTGTTCTTAGTATGGTATAAACAATTTTTCGTAGATATGTAATAGAGAAGTAGCATTAATCGGTGGGGATTTTCTTAATCTCCACCGATTATTTTGAGCCTTCTACTTTCTATGGGAAGGGCACAACCACTATTTTTTTTATAGAGCTTCTAGAACTTTTTAATGTATTTGTGCGTCTGTATACCTATAAATATGTTAAGATTACAATTGGTTTACTTATTTAATATTTTGCGATGATGTGCTTTCTAGTTGTTTTGCTGAATTTTTTATTGGCGTAGTATTAAGATTTGAACAGTAAAGAACGTTTGAAACAACCCTGTAAAAGTGCTCGGGTAGCGGAAGAAACCGCTCGGGTACCCAGTGAAACTTCTCAGGTAGCAGAAAGAACTGCTCTAGAAGCAGGTTAAACCTCTAATGCTTTGAAAAAAGACTGCTCTGCATGTAGCAAATATTTTATAAGTGTTACGGTAATGAAAATATTGATTTTACGATGAATGGATGGGTACGATGTCCAATTTAATGAAAGGTACCGCGATATTAACAATGGGAATGTTTTTATCGAAGGTGCTCGGATTAATTTATATTTTTCCTTTTTATGCGATTGTGGGTGAGGAAAATGTTGCCCTCTATCAATATGCATATATTCCCTATTCGATAATGCTAGCAGTAGCCATCTCAGGTGCGCCAATTGCTGTATCCAAGTTTGTTTCTAAATACAATGCAATGGGTGATTATCAATCAGGCCGCAAACTTATGAAATCAGGCATACTTATAATGATGTGTACGGGGTTTGCGGCGTTTATTTTTCTTTTTGTGCTAGCTACGCCAATAGCGGGGCTTGTTATTAAAAGTGATGATCAGGCATTTACGGTAGAGCAAATTGCTTCAGTTATTCGCTGGGTTAGTTTTGCGTTAATTGTCGTGCCATTTATGAGCCTCTGGCGTGGATTTTTCCAAGGCTATGACAAAATGGAGCCTACAGCGGTTTCTCAGTTAGTGGAGCAAATTGTTCGTATTGTTGTGTTATTGGGTGGTTCTTTCTTAGTTGTGGTAGTTTTCAAAGGGAAACCAGAAACAGCTGTTTCCTTTGCAGTATTTGCTGCATTTATTGGGGCAATTGGTGGGTTGCTAGTACTTTATTATTATTGGAAGAAGTATCAACCTGAATTTGATTTACTGCGCAGTCAAAGTGTGACGTCTACACAGCTACCAATGTCCAACATATATAAAGAAGTAATTACGTATTCAATTCCAATGGTATTTGTAGGCGTAGCCAATCCGTTGTTCCAATTAGTAGATATGCTGACATTTAATGGAGCTATGATATCTATAGGCTTAGCGGAAGTAACGGATAAGTATTTATCAATGATCAACTTTACAACACAAAAGGTTGTCATTATCCCAGTAATGTTAGCTACAGGTTTTTCGTCGGCACTAGTACCGACGATTACAAAGTACTTTACGCAAGGTGAATATTTATCGCTTCGACATGCAATGGATAAAACATATCAAATATTAATTTTTATTACATTGCCTGCGGTAGTTGGAATTTCATTGTTATCGAATGAAATTTACTTTATGCTCTATACTGAAAGCGAGATGGGTGCTATGATTTTAGCCCATTATGCACCTGTTGCTATTTTATTTGCATTATTCCAAGTGACAGCAGCTCTTTTACAGGGCATCGACTTCCAAAAGTGGATTGTCTTAAGCTTGTTAACTGGAATTTTAGTCAAGCTAGCGATTAACATTCCGTTAATTCGTTGGATGGAGGCAGATGGCGCACTCCTTGCTACAGCTATTGGCTATAGTGTTTCAATTATTATTAATATGCTTGTGTTACGAAAAACTCTGAACTATAAATCAGAAATGGTTATTCGTCGTGTCACGCTCATTTCTCTTTTGACAGCGGCAATGGCGGTAAGTGTATTACTCGTTCATAAACTTTTAGTGTTATTAATGGGACCGGTAAGTGGTAAATTCTCTGCATTAGTTTATTCTGTTATTTGTGCTGGAGTAGGTGTAGCAGTATATGGCTATTTGTCTTTACGCCTAGGCTTAGCACAAAAGCTTCTCGGTGAACGATTGACAAGAATTACAAACAAACTGGGATTTAAATAGGAGGTACTAATGCGTTTAGATAAATTACTGTCGAATATGGGTTACGGGTCACGCAAGGAAGTTAAGCAGCTTCTAAAGCAAAAAGCGGTGACAGTAGATGGCGCATATGCGAAGGATGCAGCATTACATGTTGATCCTGACAAGCAGGATGTCTCCGTTTTTGGTGAACGTGTGAACTATACAGAATTTGTATACTTTATGATGAATAAACCTCCTGGTGTTATTTCTGCAACTGAGGATTTACGAGATGAAACTGTCATCGATTTGTTAGATCCTTTACATCAACATTTCCAGCCTTTCCCTGTAGGTCGCTTAGATAAAGATACAGAGGGATTATTGTTGATAACAAATGATGGCATATTAGCCCATAATTTATTGTCTCCTAAAAAACATGTGCCGAAGGTTTACTATGCACAAATAGAAGGAATTGTGACTGAGGAAGACTGCGAGAAATTTGCTCAAGGTGTTGAGCTAGACGATGGTTATGTAACAAAACCAGGAGAGCTTATCATATTAAAATCTGCTCAGCAATCAGAAATTGAGTTAACGATTCAAGAAGGTAAGTTTCATCAGGTGAAGCGTATGTTTGAGTCTGTTGGTAAACGTGTAACGTATTTAAAACGCCTATCGATGGGCAGCCTAAAGCTAGATGACAGTCTAGAATTAGGCGAATATCGAGAATTAACGGCTGAAGAACTAGCTTACTTACAAATTAGGGATTAAAGAATTCCTCGATGCTAACATAGATTAGTATCGAGGCATTTTTTATATACATACTTATACCAGTAACTGTATAATTGATATAACTTTTGTGTGAAAAGCTATTTAGTCTATGGTACTAATAAATCTCTAAATGTTTCAGAAAATATGATGGTGAAAATAAGTAGAGGACAAGTTAATGAAAAACCTAAGAATTAAATTATTAATATCTTTAATTGCCTTTGC
Organism: Lysinibacillus sp. NPDC056185; assembly: GCF_047737915.1. NCBI lineage: Bacteria > Bacillati > Bacillota > Bacilli > Caryophanales > Bacillaceae > Lysinibacillus > Lysinibacillus sp. NPDC056185. The sequence goes on along the minus strand of NZ_JBLLLQ010000034.1, from coordinate 44,491 downwards.
ATTAATACTAGTGGGTGTGATTTTTTACGTTAATAGGCAAATACTTACTGAGGATATGAAAAAACAAGAAGTCATGAATAGAACATTAATTGAAAACCATATTCTTAAAGATATGCAGGCTGTAGATAATGCACATTTTTATTTTGATCAAAATCTCTCTGACAAAATGGAAGAAGTACTACGAAAACTAATTACTTATTATAAAGAAAACCCACATATAGCGAAGTGGGATTTACAGAAAATAAAAAGCGAAAATGGAATGGATGTGTACATACTCGACCAATCAAATACCGTAATTTATACAACTTTTGAAAAAGATAAAGGTTTAGCTTTTTCTCAATGTTGCCACCGTTTTTCTACTTTACTAGACAAACGTCGAGCAAGCGGAGAATTCTACACTGATGGTATTGATATTTCAACAACTACTGGGGGATATCGAAAATTTGGCTATTTAGCAACACCTGACAAGAAATATTTATTCGAGGTAGGTATAGACTTACTTGATGATCCTGTATTCCAAACTTTTAACTTCGGAAAGACTGCTGACTATCTAATAGATAAATATGCAGATTTGTTAGAAGTACAAACGATAAATGCGGGTGGGGTTTTCTTTGATGATTCTAAATCTCATGAAATAACTGTAAAAGATCAATCGAAAATGTTTCAAGAGCATTTTGAGCTAGCCAAAAAAACGATGAAGCCAACGGAATATCAAAAGGGGTTTAATAATGGTTATATTGAAAAGTACCGTTTTATACCATACGAAGCTGAAGCGGTTCGGGGAGAATCCTCGAAAAGAGTTGTATATGTGAAATATGGTAATTTCACAGAAATGAGAGCACTAACTAAAAATACAAAGCAGTTTCGAGTATTGCTTTGTATTGCCTTAGTAACTTCTTTCATCATGCTATTAGTCATCAACAAACTCCTTTCCAAAACGATTCATCTTGCAACATATGATCCTTTAACAAATGTTTATAATCGTGCTACCTATATTAGTAAAATGGATAAATTATTAAGACATAGGAAGACGAATCAACCGGGTTTATTGCTGTTAGATTTAGATAATTTTAAACAAGTAAATGATCGGTTTGGACATGTTGAAGGTGATAAAATTCTGATTGAAACAGCGAGAACTTTAAAACAAGAAGTGGGGAAGAATGGCTTTGTTGTAAGATTTGGTGGAGATGAATTTGCAATTGTTTTATATGATACGAAGGATGAATGTATGGGAAGATTAGCAAATTCTATTTTGGAGAAAATTCATCACTTGAAGTATGAGGATAAAGTTTCTATTGATAGATGGTCTGTACTTTCAGTCAGTATGGGCGGTGCTATTTGCATTCATCCAGATGAGTCAGAAAGAAGCTTATTTGAGCGTGCAGATAAGGCGTTGTATCAATCGAAAAATGCTGGGAAAGACCAATACACCAGTTATGAAGAAGCTCCTGCTAATGAAGAAAGCTAAAGCCACTTCCAATTTTTAAGGATAAAATTATATGCTCGCTCCATTCTTATTAGAGAGTCCAAGCAAGAAGTTAAAGCCTCCGAACGCAATTTGCCGAGGCATAATTGATATGCTTGAGATTCGCTTATAGAAATGGAGCGATTTTTTGTCAGAAGTTAAAATCCGTAAAAGCTCTATTACTTACATTATTTTGGCTCATCACCAAAAGTTGTGGATGACATTTGTTAAAACATATGCCATGTATTTAAGTTGATTGAAGTGAAGACTTGGCGACTACTTGGGGATCAGCATCAGACCCTTGAGCGAGCACATAGGGGAACGAAGGCTTAAAACCATCACGTCCTGTGATAACGCCTTCGTGACCAACATCGGTGCTGTTGCCGCTGCCGCTACGTTAGCACTACGCTTTCGCGCAAAAAACATCTGTTGGTCCAAGCGGCTCATCGGACGCCCCCAGAGGAAGCTTTGCTCTGCGCGAAAGCGAAGCGACAGCAACAAATGTTTTATCTGTGCGAAAGCGAAGCGACAGCAACAAATGTTTTATCTGTGCGAAAGCGAAGCGACAGCAACAAGCCCCCAGTGGAACGGAAATCAACCACACACATTATGATGATGAGCCACTTTATTCCTTGTGGTGTGTCTTAAGCTTTGATCTATAAAATAAACAACTGCATAAAACTAGAACTGCAATGACCGCAAACATTGCGTTCATATAATGTGTTAGCAGCCAACCGCCAATAATTGGTCCAATAAAGCCCCCTAAATTTTTAAATTGAGCTGCTCCTAAATAAGTTCCCTTTTGTGTATCAGGCGCAATTTCATCAATCATGACATTCATAGTCGGAAAGGCGAAAATTTCACCAATCGTGAATATAATCATAGCGATAATATATAACGGATAGTTATTTGAGAAGCCGAATAATAAAAGACCAAACACGAAGAACAAAATCCCTACTAATAGAGTAGCTGCCGATGAAAAACGTTCTGAAAGTATACTAATCGGTAATTGTAGTAATAACACAACTGCTGCATTTATTGAGATTAGTAGAGAATAGAGTTTGGCACCATTTTCAATTTTAAGTTCAATGATTTGTGGCAATGTGGAATCAAATTGAGAGTACCCAATATTTATTAAAATTGCCCCAAAAATAAAGCTTAGTAATACACGATTCGTCAATAGTATCGTAAAGGTTTGCAGTATTTTCGTTGGTGTTGAAGCTTTTGGTTGTTGCATTTCATAGCGATTTAACACGAAAAATAAAAATAAAGCATAAATAATATACATAGTTCCTGTCAGCATGAATGGAATACTTGGGCTGGACAATTGAGAAATATAAACACCAATAATAGGACCGATAACAGCAGCTATGTTAATGGCTGTGTAACGAAGTGAAAACAATCTTTTTCGTTTATCAGCAGGAGTAAAATCAATCATTAATGCCTGTGTCGAGGGTTCAAAGAAGGAGCGACATAAGCCATTAAGGGCGTTCAATGCTACAAAGAACCAAATCGTTTGTGCTGTTGCAAAGCCAAAGAACACAATGCTCCAAACAATAATCGTAAGCAAAATGACGTTTTTTCTACCAAATCGGTCAGTTAAATAACCGCCAAAGAATCCGCCTACAGTGGAGATTAACGGTGCAATACCAATCGTCAAGCCTATTTGTAAAGGGGATGCTTCAATTTCATTATGTAAGTAAATTGCTAAAAAGGGCATTGCCATAAAACTTGCAATACGTGTGAAAATAGTTCCCCCTAAAATAATCCAAACTAGCGGATGAAACAGTTTGGGAAGTTTCATAGAATCCTCCTCTCAAAATGTAGAATGTTTCGATTTTAACGGATTGTTAATTAATTGTAAATAGTCAAAAAACATTTGAAGATAACGCTGAGAAAACGAATGTTACAAAAATACATGAATTGTTAGCAAATAAAGGGCTCCAATCAATTTATATACATGGCATACTTTTAAAATAATGTTATCCTCAACTTTTGATGATGAATACCATAAATAATGAATTTCATGATTAGTGGAAATTTCACTAAAAGTAATCGCAAACTTTTGAGAGGTATTTGCTTGGAAGCTTGAGAAATTGTGGGGAATCAAAAAATAGTAGAAAACAAAAAAAGAATGACCACGACGAAAGGTCATTCTTTTTCCATACAAGATGCTTTACGTGTTACACGTAAAAACTAAGACGTCATTTTTACTTTTTTCTTCGTCGTTGTCCATTTGCCTCGACTTGGACTCATCACCAAATCGTTAAAGGCTAACACGTTCAAATCTCTTTGAACGGTGCGAGGAGTGATACTAAACTCTTCGACTAAATCCTGTGTAGACACGGTTCCTTTGTCTAAAATAAACATGTACACATCTTTAATACGATTAAGCATTCGATCAGTAGTTGGTTTCATAAATGAACCACTCCTTCATCTTAATTCTCTTGGCAAAGACTAGCGGACGACAATATGTGCGGAGTGCACTTAGGCTAATAAGTAGCTGCCTTAGACATCCCCTTTTCTAATTTTATATTCAGAAAAATCATTCTGATAATTTCATTATATAGAAAAGCTAGTCGATTTTCTAGTGAATGCAAGGGAAATTTACAATTAAGACATAAAATTTATACTGTATTTTGTGGGAATAAGTGAAAAACGTGCTATATGTGGTAGTGTTCGAAGTAAGATTTTGAAAAGTTGTCAGAAAGATGATTGTAATTTATGTTGTTAAGAGTAGAATAATGTTATTACTTTAGAGGAGGTCCATCATATGGATTGGTTACAAGCTGCAAAGGAAAGACAAGATGAATTGATACAAGAGTTACAGGAGCTTGTGCAAATTAATAGTGTTCTTGATGAGAATACGATCACTACTGAAGTACCTTTTGGTGATGGTCCATTAAAGGCTCTGGAATGGTTATTAGCAAAGGGCCAAGCTGAAGGTTTGCAAACTAAAAATATTGATAATTATGCAGGTCACATACAGATGGGTGAAGGTGACGATTTATTAGGTATTTTATGTCATGTTGACGTGGTACCAGTTGGTGATGAAACAGATTGGACATACCCACCCTTTAGCGGCACTGTAGCAGATGGTAAGCTATTTGCTCGTGGCGCAATAGATGATAAAGGACCAACAATTGCGGCATGGATGGCAATGAAACTTGTTAAAGATGCAGGCGTTGAGCTTAATAAAAGAATACGTATGATAATTGGTACGGATGAAGAAACTGGCTTCCGCTGTGTCGACCACTATTTTAAACATGAGGAAATGCCGACGATTGGATTTGCACCAGATGCGGATTTCCCGCTCATCAATGCTGAAAAAGGCATTGCCGAGCTAGTGTTCTCTCAAAATAAAACAGGTGATGCTTCGAAAGAACAGCTATTACTATTTAATGCTGGAAATCGACCAAATATGGTACCGGATTTTGCAAAAGCAACGGTGCAGTTCGTTTCCTCACAATTCGAACAGAATTTTCACGCATTTTTAAGTAAAAATCAGCTAGAAGGGTCTTTATTAATCGAGGGTTCTCACTATATAATAACTATCAAAGGTAAGGCAGCCCATGCAATGGAGCCGGAAAAAGGTGTCAATGCAGCTGTTTATCTTGCAGCATTTTTACAACAAGAGTTGACGACAGAGGCAAGTAAACAATTTGTCGACTTTACCGCAGATGTTTTTTATCAAGATCATTATGGTAACAAGCTTGATTTACAATTCGAGGATGAAATGTCTGGTAAAACTACATTAAATCCAGGTATTGTAACCTACGATGTGGCTAAAGGTGGTAGCATGGTCATTAGTATGCGCTATTCTGTCTCATATCCGTTTGATGAAAAAATCACGGAAGCACAACGCTTAACTGTGGCAAAAGGATTTTCATTGGATATTCAAGATGACTCTAAACCTCATTATGTAAGCGAGGACGATGCATTTATCCAGACTTTAGCAGATATTTATAGACGTCAAACAGGAGACTATGAAACACCTCTACTGTCTACTGGTGGTGGTACGTATGCGCGTGTCATGAAAAAAGGTGTAGCATTTGGCATGCTGTTCCCAGGTGAACCTGACGTAGCTCATCGTGCGGATGAGTTTGTCGTCATTGAAAATCTTATAAAAGCAACAGCTATTTATGCTGAAGCAATTGTTGAACTTGCAGGAAACAAATAAATTAAAGATGAAAAGGATGAACGAAGCATGGCATATTCATTATGGAATGATCAAATCGTTGAAGAAGGATCAATTTCAGTATCTCCAGAAGACAGAGGTTACCAATTTGGTGACGGTATTTATGAAGTAATTAAAGTTTATAACGGAAACATGTTCACAGCACAAGAACACATTGATCGTTTCTATGCGAGTGCCGAAAAAATTCGTCTTGTCATTCCGTATACTAAAGACGTATTACACAAATTATTACATGATCTTATCGAAAAAAATAATTTGGAAACGGGTCATATTTACTTCCAGATTACACGTGGTACAACTTCTCGTAATCATATTTTTCCGGATACAAGTGTTCCAGCTGTATTAACAGGGAATGTTAAAGTTGGCGAGCGTTCGTATGAAAACTTTGAAAAAGGTGTTAAGGCTACCTTTGTCGAGGATATCCGCTGGTTACGTTGTGATATTAAATCATTAAATTTATTAGGTGCTGTACTGGCGAAACAGGAAGCATCTGAAAAAGGTTGCTATGAAGCTATTTTACATCGTGGTGACATCGTAACAGAATGTTCATCAGCAAATGTTTACGGCATTAAAGATGGTAAGCTTTATACACACCCTGCAAATAACTTCATTTTAAACGGTATTACACGCCAAGTTATTTTAAAATGTGCTGAGGAAATTAATTTAACAGTTATTGAAGAACCAATGACGAAGGCTGATGTATTAACAATGGATGAGGTAATTGTGTCATCTGTATCTTCTGAAGTAACACCTGTTATCGATGTTGATGGTAACAAAATTGGTGCTGGAGTTCCAGGTGAATGGACTCGTAAATTACAGCAAGCATTCGAAGCGAAATTACCGCTTTCTATTAATGCGAAATAAATAAATCCTTTAAGAGAACTACCTAAACTTGGGTAGTTCTCTTTTTCTATAGAGCAAATTATGGATGTTTTATCCTGAAACGTCATGTAAAATAAAAAGGATGAATGAGTTGTAGAATGATCGCTATCGGAATTTAAAGTTAAAGAGCAAATGTCGATGTAATGAATGCAAATGTCTATTTATCTTTATTTAGTAATTTTTTATGTAGCGAAAGCATAGTGCTAATGAAGCTACAGCTACAACTACAACTACATTATGCCAAGGAGAAAATTGATACTTCGATTTGCCTTCCGAGCAGTTGTAGGGAGATTAGCAAATTAGATATAGGGCGAGTAAGATTGGAGTGACCTTAACATGGCACAATTGGTGAAAATACAAGATTATATTTCACGCTATCAGATTGATTTAGCAAGATATCCAACTCAATTTGTACGCTTAAAGAAAAGTCAATGGGAGCGTGTTAAGCGACAGTGGGAGTTAGGAGAAGAAATTAGTGAGTGGCAACATACCGACGACGATTCAGAAAATGATTCTTTCGCAGAAAAAGAGAGATTTTCTTTATTCAAAAAGATATTTGCAGGTCGTCAGAAGGAAGAAAATGAGGACGTTGAACAGATCGAAATATCGAATGAACTAGTAAGTGATGAAGATAGCATACCTGAAGAAGAAACGACTTTAACATTTGAACCAAAAATTGTCTACGCACCACAATCTATTCATGAATTAAAACGAATGTTTATCGATCAATTTTTCCATTTCCAAATGAAATGGGCAAGTTCAACATTACGTGAAAAGTCGTATGTAGATCCTCGTTTTATGCGTGATCCATTACTACGAAATTTATTGCAAAAATTACCGGACAATTATTTACTTTTTTATTATCCTATTTTACAAATTAGAAAAGCACCTATAGAGCTGGATGTCGTACTAATGTCACCGACAGAATGTATATGTATAACAGTGCTGGAAGCAGAAAATCAAGCAGTTTATGTTGGAGGCAGTGAGCGATTCTGGATCAAAAAAGTAGGAACGAAGGATTCAAAAGTCCTTAATCCAATGATAAGTTTAAATCGTATGGAGTCTGTATTAACTCAATTATTTATGCAGGACGATATAAATATGCCAATTCGTAAGGTTATTTTATCCCAGAATGGCTATTTCGATTATCCAGGGTCACCTTATGGAATTCAATTTGTTGATCGTCGAAATTATGGAGAGTGGATGGAGCATTTAAAGAAAGTATCCTCTCCTATGAAACATATGCAAATTCGTGCTTCTCAAACGATTTTAAACAACGTACAAACAACATCTTTTAATCGAGATATTTGGAAGCAATCTTCTCAACCAGCCGGGGATTAGTGAATGCAAGTATTATTTATTGTGAATGAAGCAGCAGGGCACGGCAAAGGTAAGAAAGTTTGGCATCACCTTCAACAACAATTAACAATGAACTATGAAGTCGCTTTTACAGAATATGAGGGGCATGGACAGGAACTTGCAAAAAATTGGGCGCAAGATGCTCAAACCAAAAAATTAATTGTTATTGTTGGCGGTGACGGCACAATACATGAGATTGTTAGTGGCGTTGTACATAATAAATTTATAGTTATTGGTGTAGTCCGTGCTGGTTCCGGAAATGATTTCGCACGATACTTTACTACATTTCAAAATGCTTTTCAAATTGAAAGCTATATACAAAAAGAAATGGCTAACCTCCAAATGGATGTTGGTACCGTTCAATTTGGAGATCAACTGCACGAAATATTTGTTAATAATGCTGGTGTGGGCTTCGATGCATTTGTCACAAAAAGAATTAATAAATCCCGTTTGAAGCTTTACCTCAATAAAATCGGGCTCGGCAAGCTATCCTATGCTGCCGCCGTTGTAAGAGGGTTATTTAGCTTTAGATGTTTTGATGTAACTATTCGTACAAACAATCAAGAATGGCAATTTAAGCAGGCGTGGTTTGTTGCGATGAGCAATCAACCTTATTTCGGAGGTGGAATGAAAATTTCCCCATCTTCTAAACCAGATGATGGACAAGTCGAAATAACAATCGTTCACGGTATTTCACGCCTTAAATTGCTACTAGTTTTTAGCACGGTTTTTTTTGAAAAGCATACAAAATTTAAAGAGGTTACTTTTTTGCAAGGCAATCAATTTAACATTTTCGTGCACGCAAATAACGTTGATGCTCATACGGATGGTAATTATATCGGAGAAATTAGAGAGGGAACGGGGATTCATTGTACAGTGCAACGTAATGCTTGGCAGGTTATATCAGACGAGCATTGAAGATGGCCCATCACTAAAATATCATTTCGCAATAATTTCATGCGAATTTTATGGTTATACGTTATACTATAAAAAATCAATAATTTCATGAGAAAGAAATGAGGAAAAAAATTGAGATTAAGAAATAAGCCTTGGGCGGAGGAAATGATTACGAGTCATCCAGAGGTGATTGTTCCGAATCCTGAAGACTTTAAAGGTAATTGGCAGGCTGTTTTTGGAAATGACAACCCGCTACATATTGAAGTAGGTACTGGGAAAGGTCAATTTGTCACAGGTATGGCCTTACAAAATCCGGATATAAATTATATTGGCATTGAGCTTTATGACAGTGTAATTGTTTGTGCATTAGAAAAAATTTTAGAGGCTAAATCTCCAGCGAATTTACGATTATTAAAAGTAAATGGCGCAGATTTATATAAATATTTTGGAAAAAATGATGTAGAGCGTGTGTATCTGAATTTCTCAGATCCTTGGCCGAAAACGCGCCATGCTAAGCGACGTTTAATGCACGGGGATTTTTTGAAATTATATGAGTCGATTTTAGTGGATGAGGGGGAAATCCATTTTAAAACGGACAACCGTGGTTTGTTTGAGTATTCATTAATGAGTATGTCTGAATATGGTATGTTACTAAAGTATGTATCACTCGACCTACATGCGAATATGCCAGAGGATAATGTTATGACTGAATATGAGGAGAAATTTTCTGCTAAAGGACAGCCAATTTATCGTCTAGAATCGCAATTCTTTACTAAATAGGGGGAGTATGGATGGATCAGTTAAAGTTTCACAATATGTCATTATCATGGCTAAACGGGGGTGTCACTTGCCTTGATGGCGGTGCTATGTTTGGAGTTGTACCAAAACCACTTTGGTCACGCAAATATCCAGTCAACGAAAAAAATCAAATCGAGCTACCAACTGAGCCGATTTTAATTCAATATGGTGGCAAAAACTATCTTGTTGATACTGGTGTTGGCTTTAACAAATTAAATGAAAAACAGCTACGAAACTTTGGGGTCACTGAGGAATCAACATTAGCGGCTAGCTTACAGGAGCTAGGATTAACAACAGCTGATATTGATGCAGTATTAATGACGCATTTACATTTTGACCATGCTGGAGGTTTAACGCAGTGGGAAAATGATGTACTTGTACCAACATTCCCAAACGCCAAAATCTTCGTAACGAAAATCGAATGGGAAGAAATGCGTGAGCCGAATATTCGCTCGAAAAATACGTATTGGAAAGAAAACTGGGAGCCAGTTCAGCACTTAGTAGAAACGTATGAAGGTACGTTAGAGGTAGTTCCGGGTATTGAAATGATCCATACGGGTGGTCATAGTGATGGACATGCCATTATAAAATTTACTCAAAATGGCGAGGTATTATTGCATATGGCAGATATTATGCCAACACATGCACACCAAAATCCATTATGGGTTTTAGCGTATGACGATTATCCAATGACGAGTGTCTATGCGAAGGAACGTATAATGAAAGAAGCACTTGCGAATGGCTACGGCTTTATTTTCTACCATGATGCGTATTACCGCATGATTAAATGGGATGAAACAGGTAAAGAAATTGTAGATAAGCTAGAACGTAGTAGACAAGCTGTTATTACATTCTAATTAATAGAACGTGTGAACCTTTTGTGTTCGCACGTTTTTTTCATCGTGTTGAAAACGATTGCGTCAATAAAATTAAGATAATTTAATAAAGTATCGCTCTTTGGCAAAACTAGGGTTTGATTTCCGTTCCGACTGGGCGCTTTCCTGGGGGCGTCCGATGAGCCGCTTCACTCGCGTTGCTCGCTCCAGGGTCTCATCTGTGACGCTAATCCCCGAGGAGTCGCCCATTCTCCACTCCAATCAAACGCTTCACATAGTATGTATCTCGGGTATGTCACTCTAATTTATAGTGATAAAACGGAACTTCACTTATTGTTTTATGCAAACGTAAGCTATGTGATAAAAATTATTGTAGTTGTATAGTAGGAACAGAAATTAACTTAACGTTATGAAGATATGCTTAATTGTCTATACCCCATTTTTTTGACACTTTTCTCGTGAACATCTTGGAAAATATGATACACTAAAAACTATACTAAAACACAAAAGAGAGTTGAAATTTACATGGCAACTGAGCAACCATTTTTACCAGTATTATTAGGATCAGATATGAATGCATATGGTATGGCACGTGCATTTTATGAAGCATATGGCATTAAACCACTAGTATTAGGACGTTCACATTTAACGGCAACGCAAGATAGTCATATCATAAATTTCGAAGAGATTGATCGCTTAAATGAACAGGATGTATTTGCACCTGCACTTGCAAAGGTCGCAAAAAAATATTCTGATAAAAAACTACTGTTGTTAGCTTGTGGAGATGATTATGCAAAGCTTATTATCAAAAATAAGCCAGCATTGCAGGAACATTTTACAGTACCATACATTGATGAATCACTTATGGATGAAATTTTATTAAAAGAAAATTTCTATAAAATGTGTGATAAGTACGATTTTAAATATCCAGGTACGACGACTGTAACAGCAGACAATTACGAAAACTTTACACCACCATTTGATTACCCAATTATTTTAAAGGCATCGAACTCGGTGGAATATTGGGCATGTAAATTCCCAGGCAAGAAAAAAGTTTTCGTTGCGAATGATGAAGCTGAAAAAACAGCTATTTTAAAAGCAATCTACAGCTCAACTTATCAGGATACGATGATTATTCAAGAATTCATTCCAGGTGATGATTCGTATATGCGTGTATTAAATGCGTATGTAGGGAAAGATGGCAAAGTAAAGCTAATGTGTCTAGGAAACCCAATCTTAGAAGAGCATTCACCTGAAGGAATCGGTAGTTATGCAGCCATTGTTACAACATACGATAAAGAATTAATGGATCAAGTACGTTCCTTCTTAGAGGATATCGGTTATACAGGCTTTGCTAACTTCGATATGAAATACGATATGCGTGACAAACAGTATAAGTTGTTTGAAATTAACTTACGTAATGGTCGCTCTAGTTATTATGTAACAGCAAGTGGTCATAATTTAATGAAATATGTAGCTGATGACCATATGTTAAATATTGAACAGGAAGTAACTTATGTTCAGGACAAGCATTTATGGATGATCATTCCTAAGGGTGTTCTGTTCAAATATGCATCAAATGAAAAGCTTAAGCTAGAAGCGAAAAAATTAATTCGTGAAGGGAAATATACAAACTCTCTTTACTTTAATCAAGATATGAATGCGAAACGTTGGGTGAAGCTAACATTAAATAATTTAAATTATTATCGCAAATATAAAAAATACTTCAACAATAAAGGATTGTCTGAGTAAAACGAAGAAGCCATCTCAACTAAATGAGATGGCTTCTTTTGTAGGGTTCTATAATATTTGTTCGTGTATTGCTGAGTAAGGTTATACTTCTGTTAGCTCTACTACTACACCAGAGCGAGCGTCAGCAGCAAATTCAAATGTTTGCATTTCGCCCTCGTTCATACGAGAGATACCTCCACGATATACAGGAATAGTCATAATGCCGTTTGAGAAATTGTCTGTCTTCATAAAAATCCAAGAACCGTCAATCGGTGAATCCTTTTTAAATTCCTTTTTTATGTTTTCGAGTACTTGTCCTGCAGGTACATACGGAGAAACCTTTTCACTTGCTTCTTTAACAATGACTGCGGCAGCTAGGCCAGTAGCAACACCAATTAAAAAATCACGTAATTTCATGCTTTTTTCCTCCTTTTTCTATAGCTCCATTTTAACATAGCATACAGAGTGAATGCACGTTCACACTTTAGCACTTTTTAGGAAATGTATCAATATTTCGGATTTGGAAATTGCACTGAGCCTTCGCTTTTGCACTGAGCAAATTTTGGATAAACTTCGAAGAGAAACTACACTCTCATTTTATCTTGCGGCTCATTGAAAAATGGGAGTTTTCTGCTGAATATAGATAAATATGTTACAATGGCAAAGGAAGAATATTCTACTTCGTGGGGGAGAGAGTCATCATGAATGAGGAAACATTACAATTATTTAAAACACTAACAGAATTACCAGGCGCGCCGGGAAATGAACATGCGGTACGTGCGTTCATGCGTTCTGAGTTGGAAAAGTACTCGGATGAGATCGTTCAGGATAATTTAGGGGGTATTTTCGGTGTGAAGCATAGTGAAATTGCTGATGCACCAAAAGTGTTAGTTGCTGGTCATATGGATGAAGTGGCATTCATGGTTACTTCTATTACTGATAATGGGATGATCCGCTTTCAAACATTAGGTGGCTGGTGGAATCAGGTAATGCTAGCGCAACGAGTTGAAGTATTTACTAAAAATGGTGCGATTCCTGGCGTAATTTCATCAATACCACCACATTTATTAACAGATGCTGAACGTTCTAAACCGATGGATATTAAAAATATGCTTATAGATGTTGGCGCAGACAATAAAGAAGATGCTATTGCACTTGGCGTTCGTCCAGGTCAATCAATTATCCCTGTCTGCCCATTTACACCAATGGCAAATCCGAAAAAAATTATGGCCAAAGCTTGGGATAACCGCTATGGCTGTGGATTGGCAATTGAATTGATGAAAGAAGTAAAAGGTGAAAAGTTAGCCTCGCATTTATATACAGGTGCCAATGTAATGGAAGAAGTTGGTCTGCGAGGTGCTCAAGTGTCCGCAAATATGATTAAACCAGATTTATTCTTTGCTCTAGATGCTTCACCTGCAAATGATATGTCAGGAGAAAAAAATCAATTTGGCCAGCTTGGAAAAGGGACATTATTACGTATTCTTGACCGTACGATGGTTACACATAGAGGCATGCGTGAATTCATCTTAGATACTGCGGAAACGAATAATATCCCTTATCAATATTTTGTATCACAAGGTGGTACGGATGCAGGACGTGTACACACGGCAAATGACGGCGTTCCTAGTGCAGTAATTGGTGTTTGCTCACGCTATATTCATACATCTGCTTCAATTATTCATATTGATGATTATGCAGCTGCAAAAGCTTTAATTGTGGAGCTAGTGAAAAAAGCAGATCGTTCGACATTAGCAACGATTCGCGCTAATGTGTAATGTGATTCCGCTGGAAGAAGTTAAAAGATGCCTTTAGGGGCATCTTTTTCTATGCGAAGAAAGAGGGATTAGAAAATGAACATAACTATTGGAACAACAAACAAAGCAAAAACAGAGGCAGTTGAAGTTATAGCTAGAAAATATTTTGATAAACCAAATTTCACCTACGTCAAGGCAGCTTCGCAAGTATCTGATCAACCGATGACTCATGAAGAAACACGATTGGGAGCAATAAACCGTTCGAAAAACGCAATCAAAGAGACAGGTGCCCAATTATCGTTTGGATTAGAGGGCGGAGTGACTGAAATTGATGGTGTTATGTATGTTTGTAACTGGGGAGCACTTACAGTTTCAAATGGCACAACTTATACAGCTGCTGGCGCACAAATTATATTACCAGAAGAAATTGCCCAGGAAATAAGAGCTGGGAAGGAACTTGGGCCTGTAATGGAGCACTATACACAACGCCGAGATATCCGACAAGGTGCGGGAGCTGTAGGTGTTTTCACGCAAGGGTTAGTAAGTCGTCAGATGATGTTCGAGCATATAGTTTCGCTTCTTATTGGCCAATATTTATTCACATTAGCACATGACTAGTTTCTGTTGATTAGTGATAATGGAATAGTGAAGTTGCAACTTTAAAATAATTTTTTAAAAATAGAAAAATATATGATAATTTACATGAGATGACGAAAATCGTTCATTCGGTTAAGATTAAATAATTGGATAGTTTTGAACAGAACGGTTCACAAACATGTGAGCCGTTTTCTCTTCATTTAACTTCTTTCAGCAATTATTTTCTGTAGCGCAAAAAACATTTGTTGGCCCAAAGCCGATTCCGGACGCAATTATGCCAAGGCATAATTGATTATATTAAGTTACAATAGACTCCTATCTATAGTTGATGAGCTAAATAAGGGGGAAGGATACCCAGATTTGCTGGAGTAAACGTCACGTTCTGCGACAATTTATTTCTGCGCGTCAGCGGTAATTACACCAAAAATATAAATTAATTTAGAAGAAAGGGTATGAGCTAGGTGAAACAAATTAAATCAGAACAACTTGTGACCCTATTAAAACAACAATTGAATGAGGAAAAGTTTGATTTTGAATTTGATAAAAAGCACGATAAATTACGCCTAAACCATAAAAAAATTGGTAAAGGAATGGAGCTATCTCTACCAGGCATTTTAGCAAAATATAATGACAAGCAAGGGGCTGCAATCGATGAAGTTGTTTATACAATCGAGCAAACCTTTAATGCTATGGAGCAAGAAATGGAACAGGGATTCCAAACTATTACAAAAATTTATCCAGTTATTCGCGCAACATCCTACCCTAAAGCCTCGAAGGAGGGGCATGCATTCATTACTACTGAACATACGGCAGAAACACGTATTTTTTATGCGCTTGATTTAGGAAAAACCTATCGTTTTATTGATGAATCCATGTTAGAGGTACTACAATTAACAGTAGAGCAAATTCGTGAAATGGCACGATTTTCCGCAAAGCAACTGCCAACAATTTATAAAAAAGATGAAGTTGCAGGGAATATTTTCTATTTTGTTAATGCTAATGATGGCTACGATGCAAGTCGTATTTTAAATGAAAGCTTTTTGAAAGAGATGCAGACGAACATTGAAGGTGACATGACGTTATCTGTGCCACATCAGGATGTATTAATAGTAGGTGATATTCGTAATGAAACAGGGTATGATGTATTAGCGCAGATGACGATGCATTTCTTCGCTGTCGGTACTGTACCGATTACGTCATTATCTTTTATTTATGAAGACGGGGAGCTAGAACCGATCTTTATATTAGCAAAAAACAGAGTTAAAAAGGAGCAAGAGAAACAATGAATGTATTTTACAACAAAGAGCATGTAGGAGATGTATTGCTAGTACAATTAGCAACAGAATCAATCGTGAAGACGGAGTTAGAACGTGCGGGTGATATTGCTATATTAAAGGAAGCACAAACGGGAGAAATTAAAGCATTTAATTTATTTAATGCCAGCAACTATATTCAAACTGATGCAAAAGGTCTAGTTGAAGTTACTCCAGAATTAGTAGCTCAACTAGAGGCAGCTATTGCAAAAAATGGAGCAGTAATCAGCCTTGATGTAGATTTTTCTCCAAAATTTGTTGTTGGCTATGTAGAAACAAAGGACAAGCATCCAAATGCTGATAAATTAAGTATTTGTTCTGTAAACGTAGGTGAAGAAACATTACAAATTGTATGTGGTGCGCCAAATGTGGAAGCAGGTCAAAAGGTTGTTGTAGCTAAAATTGGTGCGGTGATGCCTTCTGGAATGCTTATTAAAGAAGGTAATTTACGTGGTGTTGAATCATACGGTATGTTATGTTCAGCACGCGAATTAGCAATACCAAATGCACCTTCTGAAAAAGGAATTTTAGTATTACCGGAAGATGCGAAAACTGGTAGTGCGTTTGAGGCACCAACTAGATAAAGCCTTAGGAAGCACTTTAGCTGTGCGAAAGCGAAGCGACAGCAACAAATGTTTTCTGTGCGAAAGCGCAGCGGCAGCAACAATTTGCTAAGTGAAAATTGATTATATGTACTTAAAATCGTTATGCTACTATTATGCTAGTAACATAACGATTTTTTTATGTAGAATGAGCCTCTTAATGCAAGTTTCTGTTACATTTTTATGGTATGCTTTTTGTTATAGACATTTAACTTCTTTCAGAGGTCTCCTACCTCTATAGGTGGTGAGATGAATGCAGGTTTAGGCTACTTTTCAGTGGGTGTCCAAATACCCGCTAGAAATAGAGGAACTCAGTCTAGTGACCACATCGTGTTGGCCCAAAGCCTTCGGACGCAATTATGCCGAGGCATAATTGATTTAGTTAATGCTATAAATGAAGTGTAAGAGAAATGAGTGAACAAAGTGAATTGGTTAAAAAAACAAGTGAATAAAATTTTAAATAAAGATGACAATGATTACGAATATGAAGAGTTTTATGATGACTATGAAGAAGAACAATCCGAGCAGTTGCCTTCATATAAAGAAGCAACTGTAGCAAAGCAAAAAACTTTTCGTTTTCCGTTAATAGAGGATGAGGAATTTTCGGCTTCACCATCATCACCACCATCAAAAGAAGCATTCAATCAAATGGACGATACTTACTCCGGACAAATTGAAGATTTATCGCTACCGAGGCATTTAAATAATCATATTGTAGATTCGAGTGTTTATGATATTGAGGTTTCAGGTATTCGAGATCTATTAGCAAATCGGACGAAGAGAACTGGTAGAACGACGATTACACGAAGTCAGCCTGAACAGGAGAACCGTTCAAAAGCAAGTCTTGTTTTTCGAGATGCGCAAAATGAGGTACCGACGCCACCTAAAAATACGAATTATCAATTAGAAAAAGCAGATGAAAGTGTTTTACCCGAAAATCGCAAGCGTTTTGTACCAAGTGATGTTCCGTCACCAGTCTATGGTTTTTCTAAGCCAAGCCCAATTGAGCAATTATTAGAGAAACGGAAGGAAGAGCACGACAAGAAAGAGTTAGAAATACCTACAGCTTCTAAGTCTTTAAAAGAAGCGACAACAAATGAGGCTAATGAAAATATACTAGAAGAAAAAGAGCCTATTAGCGCAGTTCGGAAAGATGAATCTGAACAGCTTGAAAACCCTGAAAAAATTGAAGTACCTGCAATGCAACCGATTACTTTTGAAGATAAATTTACAGACGAAACAAATGATCATAGTGAAAAAACGACGACGGAATTACCTGTACCGCAAACAACTTCTTTTGCTGTAGAATTTGAAAATCAAGTGAAAGAAGCCGTTCAACATGAGCTGAATATTGAACAACTATCATCTGACCAATCAGAAATCCATGTAAAAGAAGTAGTTGTAGAACAAGTACAAATCGAAAATTCTACCATCCACATTGGTGAAGTTACAGTAGTCCAGCCACCAATGAATGAAGATGATAAGCAAGATGTGTTGCAGAAACAGCCTTTAGAAGAACAATCTGTAGAAAAGAAAGAAAAAAGTGGCATTCCATTTAATGTTTTAATGCTAAAAACTGATAAAGAGAAATGGAGAATCCAACAGCAATTTAAAAATATGAAGCCGACATCAACAATTGTTGAAATAAATCAAGAGGAACAGGAGCCTTCATCTGAGCTTATTAATTCGGGAGTAGAACATCAATTAGTGACATCTGAAAAAGAACAAATTCCACAATCTATAGATTTAGAGATAAGCGAGTTAGAGATGGACAATAAAACAACTCCACAGTTGACGAAGGAAAACGAGTATTCTATTGAAAATACTACTCCATCTGAAAAAGAACAAATTCCACAATCTATAGATTTAGAGATAAGCGAGTTAGAGGTGGACAATAAAACAGCTACAGAGTTGACGAAGGAAAACGAATTTTCTATTGAAAATACTATTCCATCTGAAAAAGAACAAATTCCACAATCTATAGATTTAGAGTTAAGCGAGTTAGAGGTGGACAATGAAACAGCTACAGAGTCGACGGAGGACAACGAGGTTTCTATTCAAAATACTGTTCCATTCAATGCTGCACCAGAGAGTGTCTCAGTCATTACAATGGCACCAGTCACATCAATGTCTAACGTTTCGACATTAGAAAAAACAGTGATTGATGTTGAGAGCTTCGACGAAATTTCAGCAACTACTGAAATGGACGTAGAAACAGCTACTGAACAGAAGCTTACTACCGAGAATGTAGTTATTCCTGAGGTGAATTCTATTGATACGGAGGAGTATCCGGAGCAACCTTCCATATTAGATGAAACATTAGTGGAAGTTCAAGTACAGGAAACACCTCGAAAACCTGTTCATGTGTATCAAAAGCCAGATGATGAGTTTTTAGAGCCACCTGAGGAAAAAACACAAGATACTGAGTGGATGGAGCAACAGGGAGATACATTGGTCGAAGCTTTGTCTTATTTCCAAGTCTCAGCTCAAATAGAATCCATTATGCAAGGACCTGCCGTGACACAATTTGAAATAACCGTGAGTCATGGTACAAAGGTTAGCAAAATCCGCAATCTATCAGATGATTTGAAGCTTGCATTGGCAGCGAAAGACATCCGCATCCAAGCACCGATTCCTGGGAAGAGCTCAATTGGCATTGAGATACCGAACCGTGTATCACGCGCTGTTCGATTATCAGAAGTGACAAATAGTGCTTCTTTCCTCGAGTCAGATTCACCGTTAGAAGCAGCATTGGGTCTGGATTTAACAGGGAAGCCTGTAACTATTGATTTACGAAAAATGCCACATGGATTAATTGCCGGAGCTACAGGTTCTGGTAAATCGGTTTGTATCAATTCAATTTTGGTTAGTTTATTATATAAAGCTGCACCACATGAATTAAAGCTGATGCTTATCGATCCTAAAATGGTAGAATTAGCACCGTTTAATCATATTCCACATTTAGTTAGCCCGGTCATCACCGATGTTAAGGCTGCTACAGCTGCACTGAAATGGGCAGTGGAGGAAATGGAGCGTCGTTATCAGTTATTTGCACATGCGGGCGCACGTGATATTACACGTTATAATGCAATTGCGGATAAAAATAATGAACATAGCTTAAAATTACCGTATATTCTAATTGTCATTGATGAATTGGCAGATTTAATGATGATGTCTCCTGCAGATGTAGAGGAGGCGATTTGTCGTATTGCTCAAAAGGCACGTGCTTGTGGTATCCATTTAATTGTTGCAACTCAAAGACCGTCTGTTGACGTTATTACAGGGCTTATTAAATCAAATATTCCTACACGTATTGCTTTTGCGGTATCATCACAAATCGACTCACGTACAATTTTAGATGCGCAAGGTGCAGAAAGATTGCTTGGACGAGGCGATATGTTATATTTAGGTAATGGTATGTCTGCTCCGGTGCGTTTGCAGGGGACATTTGTGACAGATGATGAAATTGAAGCGATCATTGAGCATGTTCGTGAGCAAGGAGAGCCTGATTATATATTCGATCAAGAGGAACTTTTAAAGAAGACGGAGGTTTCCGCTGAGCAAGATGAACTGTTCGAGGATGTATGTCGATTTGTTTATGAGCAGGGAGGAGCTTCTACTTCCTTAATTCAGCGCAAATACCATATTGGCTATAATCGTGCTGCTCGTTTAATCGATATGTTGGAATCGCATGGCTTTGTGTCTGAGGCACGTGGCAGTAAACCACGAGAAAGTTACATTACAGAAGAAGATTTAATTGCTATGTTTGAATAAGAATTACATTGTTTTCGTATAGATTATCTTATTCGCGTAAAAATTAGTATTTTTAGAAAAGTTACACATTTATCCTAATGCATAAATAGTGCTATAATAGACGAGATATGAAGATGAGTACGTATTTTTTAGTACTTACAAAGGTATTAATACCTAATAATTAGTGAAAAATACGATACACCTAATAGATGATAGAAGGGATATTGAATTCCCGGGGGGTTTAATTAATGACAGTTTTTCATTTCACAGGCATTAAAGGTTCTGGCATGAGTTCACTTGCACAAATCTTATTTGATGCTGGTGAACAAGTACAGGGCTCAGATGTTGATAAATATTTCTTCACGGAACAGCCGTTACGTGATCGTAATATTCCAATTTTTACATTTACCGCAGATAATATTAAAGAAGGTATGACAGTTATTGCAGGGAACGCATTTCCTGATGACCATCCTGAATTAGAGCGTGCTCGTGAAATCGGTGTAGAAGTTATTCGCTACCATAAATTTTTAGGTGAATATATCGGTAATTATACGTCGATTGCTATTACTGGTGCACATGGTAAAACATCAACAACAGGCTTGATGGCTCATGTTGTAGGTGGGTATAAACCAACTTCTTATTTAATCGGTGATGGAACAGGAGCTGGACATGAAAATGCTGACTTCTTTGTGATGGAAGCATGTGAATACCGTCGACACTTTTTAGCTTATAATCCCGATTACGCTGTAATGACTAATATTGATTTTGACCATCCAGACTACTTTGCAAACATAGAGGATGTTTATTCAGCATTTCAATCATTAGCACTACAGGTTAAAAAAGCAATTATTGCTTGCGGTGATGATGAACATCTACAACGTATTCAAGCAAAGGTGCCTGTTG
Organism: Lysinibacillus sp. NPDC056185; assembly: GCF_047737915.1. NCBI lineage: Bacteria > Bacillati > Bacillota > Bacilli > Caryophanales > Bacillaceae > Lysinibacillus > Lysinibacillus sp. NPDC056185. The sequence continues at coordinate 23,400 of NZ_JBLLLQ010000034.1, read as the reverse complement.
TTTATTACGGTTTTGGGGCTGAAAATGATTTTGAAGCTCGTAATGTTGAAAAAACAACTAAGGGTACAAAATTTGATGTATTTGTCCGTAATGAATTTTATAGCACTTTCTTTATCCCGTTATTTGGAGATCATGCGGTATTAAATACATTAGCTGTTATTACACTTTGCCAATATGAAGGTATTTCACCAGAAATCGTTCAAGAACGTTTATACACATACAAAGGTGTAAAAAGACGTTTTACAGAAACGAATATTGGGAATAATGTTTTAATAGATGACTATGCACACCATCCAACAGAAATCCGTGCAACGGTTCAATCAGCACGACAAAAGTTTCCGGATCGTGAGTTAGTAGCTATTTTCCAACCACATACATTTACACGTACACAAGCTTTTTTACAGGATTTTGCGGATAGTCTAAGTCTTGCAGATACAGCATACTTATGTGATATTTTTGGCTCTGCAAGGGAAACACAAGGCGCACTTTCAATCCAAGATTTAGCGTCTTTAATTGAAGGCAGTGCAGTGATTACCACTGAAGGAATTGAAGTGTTAACAAAGCATAAGGACGCAGTATTTTTATTTATGGGCGCAGGCGATGTTCACAAATTCCAAGATGCTTTTGAAGACGTGCTAAAGAACAACGAAACAGCTTAGTCCGCAAGGAATAAGCTGTTTTTTCTCAAAAATGAGGAGGAATTCAGTTTTTTTTGTCGAATTTAAGGAAATGAATAGTAAAGAGAATTTTTACTTGTAGGAGGTCTAGTTATGGAAGTTATTTTGTATATTGCAGCAATTATCGCAGCAATCGGTTTTTTAATTTTTTGTGTGAGCGTTGGAATGACATTATTTTCGCTCAAACCAATCCTTAACAGTTTAGCTGGAACATTATCGGGTATTGAAGGACAAATGGAAGGTATTACACGTGAAACGACTTCCTTACTATCCAAAACAAATAGCTTGGCAGAGGATATTCAAGAAAAATCTGAACAGTTAAATTCCGTTGTTCATGCAGTCAAAGGAATTGGCGACTCTGTAAATGGTTTAAATACATCTGTACAGCAAATTACTTCTTCAATTTCTAAAACTGTGGAACAAAATGAAGAAAAAATTGCGCAAGTTGTTCAATGGAGTAATGTCGCAATAGGCATTGCAGATAAGTGGAAGAATCGTAAAATTATCGATCAGGCCAATGAGGTGATTCAAGAAGATGTTTATTCTTCTGAATCAGAGCAGTCGGAAAAACCGAAAAGAAAATGGGGCCGTAAAAAATAATTATTATTCGGTGGCATTAAATGTCAACGGAATAAAAATAAAGTCTTAAGCATATGTTGAAGAATGCATCCGCGAAAGCAGATGGACAACCAGTCTAAGCAAATTAGATAATAAGATGGGGAGGAATTGTTGCATGACAACTCAAAAGCCAAATTATAATGAAGTGAAGGAACAACAACTTGAAAGTTCATTGCCACAGCTTTATCAACCGCAAGAGTCGATCTATGAAGAGGAGCGAGTGAACATGAAGGATTTTGTTATTGGCGCATTAGTTGGGGGTATAGTAGGTGCAGCTGCAGGCTTATTACTAGCTCCAAAATCAGGGAAAGATTTACGTAGCGATGTAGCAGTACAAGCTGTTAACTTAAAAGATAAGAGTGCAGATTTCTCGACAACTGCTAAAGATAAAACGGTTCAATTATCTAAACAAATTCAAGAACAATCTACACAATTAGTAGAGAAAGTAAAAATATTAAAATCAGCAAAAGCACCAACTGTTTTTGACGATGGTACTGTTTCTTTTGAGGGTGAAGAGCCACTGGAGGATTTCATTCCTAGTGAAGAACCTAAAGCAGAGGATGCTAGTGAAAAAAAGGAACAAGCTGAAGAAAAAAGTGAAGAAGTTCGGGCATAATAGATAAAAGGGATACGCTACATCTTATCATAGATGTAACGTATCCCTTTTTTTAAGATATTGGCGCTTTTTCTAGTAAAATCTCTAATTTATCCCCGCCGAAAATCTCCATATCAAAGCTGGCCGGTTGACCATTTCGTAAAATTGTAAAATTACCTTTAAATGTAGTAGGTAGTTGCCAATTAGAGAAGCGGAACACATCCTGGTATATCCAACGACTTCGGTCTTTTTCTTTAAATGAAAGTGTTGCTCCATTTGGAACGGTTGAAAGAGGTGAAACTACTACATGATTAACGAGAACTTCGTTGGCCATCTTCTTCAGCTCTAACACTTCGTTTTGAAAGTGTATGATGATTTTATCCTCAAGTAAAACATTCATTTGGTCAGCAATCCGTTGAACAGTAGGGAATGTTTGTTGCTGAAATGTAAGTACATCACCATCTTGGACAGCATATGACATTTTAGCTGGTTTACCATTAATCATTAGATGGGCTGAAAACTCTGGTAAATAAAGTGGCTTTCCGTCCACTTGAATATAAAATGACTCAAATTGTTTTAATAACTCCCAATTATTTGTGAGCTTAAATACATCCTCGACTGTTTCGGATATTTCAAACATCACAACATCTCGATCATTTAATGCACTATCGAGTGATGCGCTAGAACTATTAACAGTTATTTGTGGTTCAATTACATATTTTGTATGCTGAATTGTAATTGTTTTAATGGCAGCATCATCTACAATATCTCTCACCGTAGCATTAGCTGGCTGACCGTCTTGGCCTTCAATTAGCTGGATAGCATCGCCTGTTTTAATCATCGTTTTAGTGGATGCCTGATGACCATTCACTAAAATTTCTGCCGGCTGACCGTGACCACCAGGGATGAAAATATCTTGTCCATTTACATTCACTGATAATCCATATCCCGGTTTTCCATATAATTGCTTTGCTCGAATATTGGCTGCTAAAAATGCATCAGCAACGGTCATTTCCTTTAATTCAAAAAGGCGAACTACTTGCTCATTGACAGTTAGACTCATATATTGAATAGGCATTTTTTTTGCTGCGATGGCGATACCAATTGGGGTCACCAATTCAGGAGATGCTTTGATATGATCTTCCTTCGTTAAGTTTTGAATGGCATCAATCCCTCGAACGGCAATGCGATTGGCAGGTAAATCTAGTACCAGTCCAAGTTCAGTTGTAAGATTTGGTGTTAAGCTACCTCCACCAACAAGCATTACCGCCTTAGGAGCTATGCGATTATTAAGACGCAAAATTTCTTCCCCAATGGCTTTTGCAAGTTGCTTAACAGCAGGTTCAATTGCTTGAAGAACTTCTTCTTTCGGATAATATTGGTCAAAGCCTAAAATATCCTGAATTAAAATTTCTTCATCTGTTTGCAGTTGACGTTTCGCTTTTTCGGCAACTGGAAAGTCGAGTAAGTAGTGGTCACTTAAAGCCTCTGTTATTTCATCACCAGCTGTTGGTACCATGCCATATGCGACAACGGTACTTTTATCGGTAATGGCAATATCAGATGTACCAGCACCAATATCAACAAGCGCCACATTTAAACGACGCATTGTTGGGGGGATAAGCACATTAATAGCTGCAATAGGTTCTAATGTTAGTGCATCCATTTCTAAATCCGCGCGTTTAAGAGCCGCGATAAGTGATTCTACGACAACTCGTGGCAAGAACGTAGCAATAACTTCAATTTGTGCTTCATCACCTTGCTGATCGAGTAGGCTACCAATTTCTTCGCCATCTAAACGATAGTATAAAACTGAATAACCAACACAATAATAGTGGCTTATTTTAGCGTCTTCTTTTTGTTGAAGGAGCTGTTGCTGTGCCTGTTGAACAGCTTGCAGTTCTAAACGACTTATATCTTCTTCTGTAAAGATTGGTCGATTACGTATATTGATCGTCACGCTTGCTTGTTCTGTTTTTAATGAACGACCAGCCGCAGCGACGCTCACTTTTTTTAAAGGACCATGCTTCTCTTCAAGTTCATGTTTAATTTCATTGATTAAATCTGCCACATACATGACATTATGTATTTGACCATCAACCATGGCGCGTTCTTTATGTTCTTTTACTAAGATGTCTTCCACGTGAAAGCGGTCATTATCTTCAGCTAAAATAATGCCTACTACAGAACGTGTACCGATATCAAGTGCAAATAATTTTGAACTCAATGTCCTCGCTTCCTTTCTAGTTATATGTTAACTTCTTTCAGCAAAATTCAGCTGGCATAGAGGAACTCAGGCTAAGAACTTCACATCCTGTGAAAGCGCCTGAGTGACCAACATCGTGTTGCTGACGCTACGCTTTCGCACAAAAAACATTTGTTGGCCCAAAGCCTCCGGCGGATGTCACGAAACGGAAAGGAGTTCTTTATACTCGCTTCCTTTCTCGTAATATGTTAATATAATTTAGCGAGTTGAAGCGCTAAATTAAAAATGCGTGACATTCTGTGCAACATTGATTATAATGTTGCTAATATCTAAAAATGTAACATACATTTCAGAGTTCTGAAAGTGTCTGTCATGAGGAGAGGAGCAAGAAACATGAGCCAAAAAGATTTAGAAAGCTTACGTAGTCAAATAGACGGTTTAAACTTAGAAATTCTTCGTCTAATTAACGAACGCGCAGCAGTAGTTGATGAAATCGGTAAGATTAAAGAAAAACAAGGTGTGAATCGCTATGACCCGTTACGTGAACGCCATATGCTTGATCTTATTAAAGAGCACAATCAAGGTCCATTAAACCAAATGACGGTTGATTATATATTTAAGCAAATCTTTAAAACAGCTTTAAAACAACTTGAAGCGGATAAGAAAAAAGAATTACTTGTTTCCCGTAAGAAAAAATCAGAAGATACTGTCATTAATGTGAATGGTGAGCTAATTGGCCAAGGAAAACCATCTTTCGTATTTGGACCTTGCGCTGTAGAATCATACGAACAAGTAGCGGCAGTAGCAGAATCTATTAAAGCAAAAGGTGAAAAGTTAATTCGTGGCGGCGCTTATAAACCACGTACTTCTCCATATGACTTCCAAGGTCTTGGATTAGAAGGACTTAAAATTTTAAAACGTGTGTCAGAGGAATACGGTTTAGGCGTTATTACGGAAATCGTTACACCAGGTCATTTAGAGGAAGCTTTAGATTACATCGATGTTATCCAAATTGGTGCACGTAATATGCAAAACTTCGAATTATTAAAAGCTGCGGGTGCAACAAATAAACCTGTACTTTTAAAAAGAGGCTTAGCGGCGACAATTGATGAATTCATTCACGCTGCAGAATACATTATGTCTAAAGGAAATGAGAACATCATTCTTTGTGAGCGTGGTATTCGGACTTACGAAAAAGCAACTCGTAACACATTAGATATTTCTGCTGTACCAATTTTAAAACAAGAAACGCATTTACCAGTATTTGTAGACGTAACGCATTCAACAGGTCGTCGTGATTTACTATTACCATGTGCTAAGGCAGCAATTGCTATTGGAGCTGATGGCGTTATGGCAGAGGTGCATCCAGATCCATCTGTAGCACTTTCTGATTCACAACAACAAATGGATATTCCAACATTTGATGCTTTCTACGATACACTACAAAAATTCATGAAGAGCCATGAAATCAATGCATAATTTCTTTCAGCAATTATTTTCTGTACCGAAAGCGTAGCGGCAGGTACAGAAGTCTCCCACCTCTATAGGTGGTGAGATGAATGCAGATTTAAGTTACTTTTCAGTGGGTGTCCAAACACCCGCTGAAATAGAGAAACTCAGTCTAAGAACGCCACGTTCTGTGGCAATTTATCTGTGCGACAGCAACAACACACGACTGAGTGACCAACATCGGTGCTGTCGCTACGTTGCACTACGCTTTCGCGCAAAAAACATCTGTTGGCCCAAAGCCTCCGGCGGATGTCACGGAATCGGAAAGGAGTTCTTAGGGGATGTTAGCCTAAAACCATCGCATCCTTGCGATAACAGCTAACTGACCTGCATCACGTAGGCCTAAGCACAAAGCCGATTCCAGACGCAATTATGCCGGGGCATAATTGATATGTTGATAAACACCGCTTGCTTTAATCGGCAGGCGGTGTTTACTATATAGTGACAAAATAATGACTAGAAAAGTACTATTTGTACTTGGTTTTTCTTTTCATGTACATACTGCTTCTTGAAAAGAATATGAAAATTATCGTATGATAAGGCTATAAAAGGAAAAAAGGGAGGCACGTACGATGACTGTTACAATTTATGATGTTGCAAGAGAAGCAAATGTTTCTATGGCAACGGTCTCTCGTGTAGTCAATGGTAATCAAAACGTAAAACCGGCAACACGAAAAAAAGTATTAGAAGTAATTGAACGATTAGAGTATCGTCCAAACGCAGTAGCGCGTGGATTAGCAAGTAAGAAAACAACAACAGTTGGCGTGATTATCCCGGATATTGCAAATAATGTTTATGCGGAGCTGGCACGTGGTGTAGAGGATATTGCAACAATGTATCGTTACAATATTATTTTAGCCAACTCAGACCAACATGAAGATAAAGAGCTTCAGCTACTGGATACAATGCTAGGAAAACAGGTTGACGGTATTGTTATGATGAGTGATGAAGTGACTGAAAAAATGCAACAAACTATGGATCATTCACCGGTACCAATTGTGCTTGCAGGTTCAGTAGATGAATCGCAAACAATTGCGACTGTTAACATTGATTATTTCCAAGCAGCCTATGAGGCGATTACATTACTCATTCAAAATGGCCATAAGCGAATCGCTTTCGTAACAGGTCCGCTTACGTATACTATTAATGGAAAATTCAAACTTGAAGCTTATAAAAAAGCCTTACAAGACGCAGGTTTACCTATAGATGAATCACTAATCGCTGCAGAAGAATCGAGCTATGATATGGGCTTAGAGGCGTGGGAATCATTATCCTCACTTGAAAATCCTCCAACTGCTTATTTTGCAGGTAGTGACGAATTAGCAATTGGATTGATTCATGGTGCACAGGATACAGGTAAAGATGTACCTGAGGATATCGAAGTGATCAGCTTTGAAAATTCAAAATTAGCACGCATGGTTCGTCCACAGCTAACAAGTGTCGCATTACCGCTGTATGATATCGGAGCTGTCGCAATGCGCTTGCTAACTAAATTGATGAGCAAAGAGCCTGTTGAGGACGAAGCGGTTATTTTACCTCATCGTATAGAACATCGACAGTCTGTCAAAAGTAAATAACAGTAATTAACACGTAAATCTGATAATGGATTTGCGTGTTTTTTTTATAGAGAGATTGAAAGCCGAAAGTAACCGATAGAGGACTAAGGTGAAAATAAAAAGCCTCACGATTGTCGTGAGGCATAGTGTTAAACGTGTTTTTCATTGCGAATAATATGAAGCGCTTTGGTTAGCATTTGCGCGTTTTTTTCTTCAATCTCAGCCTTTCGAGGGATTGGCTCATACAATGGATTTGGATCCTCCCAAGTTGGAATAAAAGGCACTGGTGCTTCTGGCTGCCAACGATCTAACCAAGCTTGTGGTAGGGGGCCTGTTGGTAATTGCTGATCTGTCATTTCAAGCCATAGCATCGACCACGCGCGAGGCACAACACGCCAAATATCATAGCCTCCACCGCCAACGGCAATCCATTTCCCCCCACAATATTCATGTGCTAATTTATGCGCAAGCTTTGGAATTTCTCTATAAATGTTCATTGTTCCATATAAATGTGTTAATGGATCAAAATAATGTGCATCTGCGCCGTTTTGCGTTAACACAACATCCGGCTTGAAAAATTCAAAGACTTCTCGCATAGCCTTTTCATATATGTCTAGGAAACTCTCATCTTCTGTAAAAGCATCAATTGGAAAATTAAAAGAAGTGCCATAGCCCTGTCCATTCCCGCGTTCCGTAATATTACCAGTTCCGGGGAAAAGATAGCGCCCTGTTTCATGAATAGACAATGTACAAACATCTGGATCTTCATAAAAACTCCATTGCACCCCATCTCCATGATGGGCATCGGTATCTACATAAAGTACACGAGCATTGTATTTTTCCTGTAAATAGCGAATAGCTACTGTACTATCGTTATAAATACAAAAACCTGATGCACGGCCGCGGAAGCCGTGGTGTAGCCCTCCCCCTAGATTGAGGGCGTGCTCGGCTTTTCCTTCCATTACATAATCGACAGCTGTTAATGTTCCACCGACAAGCTGTGCACTTGCTTCGTGCATATTTTCAAAAATGGGTGTATCTTCGGTGCCTATGCCGTAGCTTTCACATTGTGCCTCTGAAAGCTCACCATGTCCTGCTCTTTTAACGATTTCAATATATTTTGGATCATGTGCAAGTAAAAGTTCTTCCTCTGTTGCGACACGAGCTGGAACGATATCCAAATCATCAAGAGCATCAATATTCTTTAACAAATCCATTGTAAGCGTCAAGCGTTTATGATTGAAAGGATGGGTATCTGAAAATTTATATCCGAGTTGCTCTGGCGAGTACACAAATACTGCTTTTTTCATTGTAATGAAACACCTGGTAAATTAGGCCATAATACATCAAAGCCCTCTTTACGAAGTTCTTCAATCATAGCTAGTGGATTGAGAGTTTTTACTCGGATACTTAAAATTTTATTTTGCGTATTTTCAGAGTCAGGATAAACTAAGACGCTTTGGACATTTGCATGATGTTTACGAAAAATTTTAGTAATCTCAAATAATATTCCTGGCGTATCGGATACACGAATTTCAATTTTTGAGCCAGGTTCAGTGGCACCAGTTAACTCTATGTATGTATAGAGTAAATCTGTGGTAGTGACAATCCCAACTAATTTTCCTCCGGAGACAATTGGTAAACAGCCTATTTTAGATTCATAAAAAGTAAGAGCAACCTCCTCTACGAAATCAAGAGGATGACCGACAATTGGATTTTTAATCATAATCTCTTCCACTTTTGCATTAAAAACTGGTGAATTAGGCTCATCCCGTAACGAGGAAGGCAATGCCTCTTTAATATCTCTTTCAGTGATCACCCCAAGAACATGATGCTCCTCATCTACAACTGGTAAATGACGTACTTTTTTCTCACGCATGAACTTCAGCGCTTCAACCACTGTATTTGTCGGAGCCAACGTGTAGGGCTCATTATTCATAATTTCTTCTACGATCATATACTCATCCCCTTTGTGTTGGTTTTAATACATGAAGCGATTTTTAAAGCGAAGTCTATCGAATCTTTCCATTGTCTCAGGAGGCACGCGTTTGCCTTCACGTGCCATCAGGCAGTTAGCAGGATGTGATGTGATCTCAGGGTCATCTGTAGCAAAATATTCGAAGGTGGCAGAGCCCATCATTTTCTCCATCATTTTGCGATAATCCCAAACGTTTAAACCAGTCCCTTTTAAATCCCAATGCCAATAATATTCGGTAGTGATAACAAGATAGTCTTCCATTTCATCTCCCATAAAAGATACGGCTAGTAGTGCTTTACCAGCACCTGTACCACGATAGTCTGGAATGACTTCAATAGCACCTAGCTCAATCATGTTATCAATACGATCCTCCGCCCAGCGTTCGAGTGGATCGGGATATAGATAAGTGACGTAGCCTACAATAATGTTTTCATTTCGAATAATAATAATTCGTCCTTCAGGAAGTCCTGCAATTTCTATAATGGCTTGCTGCTGTTGCTTTGGAGGTCTAAAAGCAACCAAGCCTTCGTGGAATGAATATGTCGCTAATTTTTCTGGAGGAACAGGTCCTTCCACATACACAGTACCATGCTTTGTTTCCTTTGTGACAGAAAAAAAAGTTTTTTTGTGTTCCATAATTACACCACCTGAGTTTAATAGTTCCATTATAGCTGATTTCCTGCGGAAAAACGCTACTTTTTGCAAAATATACCTGTGTTTTTAGAAAAGTGAAAATATTAAGACATTCTTAGTGATTTCGTGTAAAATATATGTATATTGCATCTGTTATTCAACAGATGAATGTGGTGTGAATAAGCATTCACTAATTTTACACTACCTTAACTGTTGTATAACAAGTGCTACGTAACGTAGTTGTCTTTGGAGAAGGTGGCGGATTTTTAAGGGGGAATTAATGAAATTACGATTTAACTTCTTTCAGCAAATGTCTATTGTAGCAAAAGCGAAGCATCAGCTACAAATGTTTTTTGTAACGTAAGTGAAACGGCAGTTACAAATCACTTTTGTACCGAAAGCGTAGCGGCAGGTACAGAAGTCTCTCACTTCTATAGATGGTGAGAAGAATGCTGATGCTGAATTAAGTTACTTTTCAACGGGTATCCAAACACCTGCTGAAAGAAGTTAAAGCCTCCGGCGGATGTCATGGAATCGATTTGTGCAAGCACTAAGCCGATTCCGGACGCAATTATGCCGAGGCATAATTGAAAATTTGCTTACTAATATACTAAGGCGATCGCAAAGAGAGGGGTAGTTTCATGGGGATGAAAATGTTGGAGAAGTTGAATGCTTTACCGGGGCAATATAATTTGCTTGATTATGAGAAAGCAGCGGCAACACATGATTGGACAGAGACAGAAAAGGGATTCAGTTGGTATGAAACAGGGCTTGTAAATATGGCATATGAGGCAATTGATCGTCATACAGAAACGCATCGAAAAAACAAAGTTGCACTTTATTTTAATGATGGAAAGCGTAAAGAGGCTTATTCTTTCAATGAAATGAAAAAGCTGACGAATAAAGCCGCAAATGTTTTTAAGGCAGCAACAAATTTGGAAAAAGGTGATCGATTATTTATTTTTATGCCGCGTTCACCGGAGCTTTATTTTTCTTTATTAGGCGCATTGAAAATGGGTGTGATTGTAGGTCCACTATTCGAGGCATTTATGGAAGGTGCTGTTTATGACAGACTTGCAGATAGCGAAGCTAAAGTATTAGTGACAACACCAGAGTTACTTGAACGCGTACCTTTAGCAAAGCTACCACATTTGCAGCACGTCTTTTTAGTAGGATCTGATATAGAGGAAACAACACAAATTTTAGATTTTAATAGACGCTTGAAAGAAGCATCTTCTCAATTTGATATTGAATGGGTGGACAGAGAGGATGGTATGATTCTTCATTATACTTCTGGATCGACTGGAGCACCAAAGGGCGTATTGCATGTTCATAATGCAATGCTTCAACAATACCAATCAACGCAATGGGTATTAGATTTGCGTGAAGACGATATTTACTGGTGTACGGCTGATCCAGGATGGGTGACAGGCACAGCATATGGCATTTTTGGTCCATGGTTAAATGGTGTCACAATGCTAATTGTTGGTGGGAGATTTTCACCACAAGCTTGGTACCAAGCTATTGAGGATTATAGTGTAACAGTTTGGTATAGTGCACCAACTGCTTTCAGAATGTTAATGGGTGCTGGTAGTGGTATGCTTGAGAACTATGATCTATCTTCGGTACGTCACATTTTATCTGTTGGTGAGCCGTTAAATCCAGAGGTAATTCGTTGGGGGACTGATGAGTTAGGTCAACGCATTCATGATACGTGGTGGATGACAGAAACTGGTGCGCATATGATTTGTAACTATCCCTCTATGGATATTAAGCCAGGCTCAATGGGTAAACCATTACCAGGTATTCATGCGACGATTGTTGATGATGCGGGTAATGAAGTACCACCTTTTACAATGGGGAATTTAGCGGTTCGACGTGGTTGGCCTGCAATGATGCGTCAAATTTGGGGAAATCCAGAGCGTTATGAATCCTATTTCTTAAAAGGTGAATGGTATGTGTCTGGGGACTCTGCCTATATGGATGATGATGGCTACTTCTGGTTCCAGGGGCGTGTAGATGATGTTATTATGACAGCTGGTGAGCGGGTAGGTCCTTTCGAGGTAGAAAGTAAGCTACTAGAGCACCCCGATATAGTAGAGGCAGGGGTGATTGGAAAGCCAGATCCTGTCCGAGGTGAAATTATTAAAGCCTTTGTATCATTACGTGAGGGTGTTGAACCTTCAGATGCATTGATAGAGGATATTCGTAATTTTGTTAAGAAGGGCTTATCTGCACACGCAGCACCACGTGAAATCGAATTTAAGGATAAGCTACCAAAAACACGCAGTGGTAAAATTATGCGTCGTGTGTTAAAGGCGTGGGAGTTAAATTTACCAACTGGTGATTTATCTACGATGGAAGACTAATTATAAGAAGCAGGAATTTATTCGGTCGACGAAAAATTCCTGCTTTCTTTTTTAAAAGCAACGGGGTTTTCATTGAATGAATTCATTGCTTCGGGTTTATCACCAAAAGTTGGAGATGACATTGTAAAAACGTATGACATGTATATGAGTTGATTGGAGTGGAGAATGGGAGACTCCTTGGCTTATCGAATCACTTTTCTCAGATACCTGATTACCCCTGAGGCATACCTGATCACTTTTCAGGGATACTCCCAAGAAAGTATCAAGTCGGAACAGAAACCAACCCCTCGTTATGATGATGAGCATTGCTTAATACATTAAAATGCAGAAGATAAAACTGAATCCTTACTAGTAAGTAGGTAAACCTTTTAGGGATTTCATTTATTTTTCTATGTATGCTCTCTGTTTAATAGCATTTAGCTATTTAAAATTTTCTCGAAATCAATTATTCAATAAATCTTGCGAAAAATTCAGATATAAATAAAAATTCAGTTGACTTAATAAATATGCAGACGTATACTAATTTTAACTTATTTCAGAGGTGAGTGCATTGAAAGTAGGAATTGTTGGTGCAACCGGATATGGTGGCTTAGAACTTATTCGATTTTTACATAATCATAAAGCGGTGGAACGGATCGATTTATTCACATCTTCAGAAGAAGGTGTAATTTTTTCTTCTAAGTTTGGTCATCTCGTTCATATTGCCGATACACCTTTACAAAAAATTGATTATGGGGCTTTAGAGAAATTTGATGTTGTTTTTACAAGTACACCTTCAGGGGTGACAAGTGAGCTATTACCTCCATTGGTGGGGAAAGGTCCTAAATTAATAGACTTGTCTGGTGACTTCCGTTTACAAGATCCAGCGAGCTATGAAGCATGGTACGGTAAAAAAGCGGCGCCACTGGAAATCATTCAACAAAGTGTATATGGCTTAACTGAATGGAATGCAGATAATGTTCAACATGCTCCTCTTATCGCAAATCCAGGGTGTTATCCAACAGCCGTTTTACTTTCGTTGTTACCATTGCTAAAAGAACGATTGATTGATTCGAGCTTTTTAGTGATTGATGCGAAAAGTGGGATTTCTGGGGCTGGGAATAAACCATCGCAAACAACGCATTTTAGTGAGGCCAACGAAAGCTTTTCAATCTATAAAACGAATACACATCAGCATATACCGGAAATCGAGCAGGCCATTTCAATGTTCGCGGGGGTTGATACAACCATATCTTTTAATACTCATTTAGTGCCAATGACTAGAGGGATTTTATCTACCTCATATGCACCTGTTATGTCTGGTGTTACAGAGAAGCAGCTAGTTGCTTGTTTACAGAGTGCCTATGAAAAGCATCCGTTTGTGCGGATTGTTACAGATGTAAATAGTCTAGGAACAAACCGCGTTAAAGGTTCGAACTATTGCGACATTTTGGTGAAAGTTGATAGCCGTACGAATCGTGCCACAATTGTTGGCGTTATCGATAATTTAGTCAAAGGGGCTGCAGGGCAAGCCATTCAAAATATGAATGTTCAATTTGATTTACCACAAACGACAGGATTAGATGTTGTTCCGTTCTTTCTGTAACTTATTTCAGCGAATCTTTTATGTAGCGAAAGCAGAGCGTCAGCTACTCTTTATATGCCAAGGAAAATTGATTAACTAAGGAGGAAAGATTTTATGACATTAATAGCATCCACGAGTATTATGAAAAAATTATCAAGTAAAAATATTGTTTCACCAAAGGGCTTTAAAGCTGCGGGTTTACATTGTGGTTTAAAGCATAAGAAAAAAGATTTAGCTGTGTTAGTTAGTGAAGTACCCGCAAGTGTAGCAGGTGTCTTTACAACGAACGCTGTACAGGCAGCACCATTAAAAGTAACGAAAGAGGTTGTGTATACAACGAAGAAAATGCAGGCGATGATTGTCAACTCCGGAAATGCTAATGCTTGTACAGGAAAGCAAGGAGCGAAGGATGCACAAACAATGCAGGCCCTCATGGCAGAAAAGCTAGGTATCGGGGCAAATTTAGTAGGTGTTTGCTCAACGGGTGTCATCGGTGAAATTATGAATATGGAGCCACTGGCAATAGGGATTAATCAGTTAGAGCCAAAGGATAATTTAGAAAGTGCTATTGATTTTGCACAAGCGATTATGACAACAGATACGGTTATGAAAAACACAAGTTACAGTACTATTGTTGATGGCAAAGAGATTATTATCGCTGGTGTTGCAAAAGGGTCAGGTATGATTGAACCAAATATGGCAACGATGCTAGGTTTTATTACGACAGATGCAAATATTGAATCAGATGTGCTACAGGCTACCTTATCTGATATAACAAATATGACTTTCAATGCAATTACAGTGGATGGGGATACATCTACAAATGACACAGTAGTTGTAATGGCAAACGGCTTAGCAGGAAATGTAGCTTTAACTCCTGACCATCCAGATTGGCAAAACTTCTATTATACATTGAAAACAGTAGCTGAAGACTTAGCGAAAATGATTGCCAAAGATGGTGAGGGGGCAACGAAGCTAATTGAGGTTGAAGTTGAAGGGGCGTTTTCGGATGAAGAAGGACGTAAAATTGCTAAAACGGTAGTTGGTTCACCACTTGTGAAAACGGCAGTATTTGGCTGTGATGCAAACTGGGGACGTATTATTGCCGCTGTAGGCTATAGTGGCGCAACAGTTGATCCAGAAAAAATTACGATCCAAATTGGCGGTGTTACGATGGTTGAAAACGGTGAGCCGATTCCATTTTCGGAGGATGGGTTAATTCAAATTTTAAAAATGCATGAAGTGAAAATCTATGTGTCGCTTGGTATTGGGGAAGGCAAGGGGCATGCTTGGGGATGTGATCTAACTTATGACTACGTTCAAATCAATGCCTCATACCGCTCGTAAACGAATGGTCATTAAGCTTGGTGGAAGTACGTTAGAGGGCTTAAATGAGTCGTTTTTTGAGAATTTTAAAAAACTCCAAGAAAGCGGCATAGAGCTTATTATTACCCATGGTGGTGGTCCAGCTATTAACCGTGAACTAGCGGTGCGCGGAATAGAATCACATGCTTTAAATGGTATTCGTGTCACGAGTGAAGCTGCAATGGATATTGTACAGTCAACGTTAATAGGAAAGGTCAATCCTGCGCTTGTTCATGAATTAACGACTTCTGGCATTGCTGCGATTGGATTAAACGGCTTCGATGGTCAATTAATTGTAGCGGATTATCTAGATAAAGACGTATACGGTTTTGTTGGTGAAGTGAAAACCGTCAACACATTTTTGCTAGAAGCAATAATTAGTGCTGGGGTTGTACCGGTTATTGCTTGCGTGGGATCAGATGAACATGGTCAGGCATTAAATATTAATGGAGATACGGTAGCAAGTGAAATAGCGCTAGCAATAGATGCAGATAGCTTATTACTTGTAACGGATGTAAGTGGTATTCGCATTAACGATGAATATCAATCGAAAGCAACACCTTCTTTCATCAATCAATGGATTGAGGAGGGGCATATTTATGGAGGGATGATACCTAAAGTTAATGGAGCTCTCGAATGCTTAAGTGCAGGCATTCCATCAGTGCAAATTGTTGGAGAATCCTTAGTAGGTACGACGATTTTATCTGGGGGATGAAGAAAGCAAATTAGTAAAAGTCATTCTTCTTTATAGTTTAAGAGTGACCTTTCAATGGCATAGAGGTAGCAATATAGTTATTTAGAGAAGAAGATTGTTATAGCCAAAATTAGTAGGAGTTGGTAAAATGAGTGCTTTATTTGGAAACTATGGCAAACGCCGCGCCCAAATTGTCAAAGGGCAAGGAACTGTTGTAGAAGATTCGGCTGGGAAAAAATATTTAGATTTTACAAGTGGAATTGCTGTAGTGAGTCTTGGTCATGCACATCCTGCAATCGTGGAGGCTGTTCATGATCAAAGTAAAAAGCTTTGGCATATTTCTAATTTATTTGATATTCTCGGTCAGGAGAAGGTTGCGCAAAAATTAATAGCAGATACACATTTTTCTTATGCATTTTTCTGTAATAGTGGTGCGGAAGCAAATGAAGCGGCCATTAAGCTTGCTCGTAAGCATACAGGGAAAAATCATATTATTACTTTTGAAAAATCTTTTCATGGGCGAACTTTTGGAGCGATGTCCGCAACAGGTCAGAGCAATATACATAATGGCTTCGGACCGCTTGTTGAAAAATTTACGATTCTTCCTTTTAACGATGTGTCAGCACTTGAAGCAACGATTGACGATTCTGTTGCGGCAATTATGCTAGAAATGATTCAAGGTGAGGGCGGTGTTAACAGTGTATCGCCAGAATTCGCAGCAGCAATCGCTAAAGTCTGTGACGACAAAGGAATATTACTAATCATCGATGAAGTTCAAACAGGTATTGGACGAACAGGAACAAGATATGCCTATGAGCAAACGATTTTAAAGCCAAATATCGTGACATTGGCAAAAGGGCTAGGTGGTGGATTCCCAGTCGGTGGGATGCTTGGAACAGCCGAGCTATATGATTCATTTGGTCCTGGCACACATGGGACAACATTCGGTGGGAACCCACTTGCGATGAGTGTTGCTGAAACCGTGCTTAATCATGTTTTTGAACCTGCTTTTTTACAAAATGTGCAGCAGCAATCTTCGTATTTTGTTAAGCAGTTGAAAGAGAATCTACCGACTACGTATACGGTACAGGGTCAGGGCTTACTTCTTGGCATTGGTTGTGGCGATACTGAGGTAGCCTCGTATATAGCTGCAGCAGAGGAAAACGGCTTATTATTAGTAGGAGCGGGACCAAATGTTATTCGTCTTTTACCTCCACTAACAGTTTCAAAAGAGGAGATAGATGAGGCAATTGCGATTTTAAAAACCATACTGTTATAGTATCTGGACAATTCAATACGATGAAAAATGAATCTGCTAGACTTTCTTTTTGTGAGAGTCTAGCAGATTTTTAATGGATTATCGTCGGAAGTTTAGGATGACATTTTGTTAAAACAAATGCCATATGAATAAGTTGATTGGAGTGGAGGCTGGGCGACTCCTTGGGGATTAGCGGATAGAGGAACGAAGGCTAGAACCATCACGTCCTGTGATAACGCCTTCGTGACCAACATCGTTTTGGCCCAAGCAGCTCATCGGACGCCCCCAGGAAGCTCTGCTCTGCGCGAAAGCGAAGCGTCAGCAACAAATGTTTTATCTGCGCGAAAGCGAAGCGACAGCGGCAAAGCGCCCAGCCGAAACAGAAATCAACCTCACATTATGGTGATAAGTTTTTTATTTAGTGAAATCCTATTGTAACTCTTTTACTAATGTTTTCACTAGAGTAGGGAGCCAATCATGAAGTTGACTAAATGCAAAGCCTGCAGCCTCCGCCTTTGTAGTTGTCATATACCAATCTGCAGGAACTCCATACGGTGACTGCGACATTTCATCGCCACCTACTAGTGAAATTTTCGCATGCTTTCCGGTTGTTTCTTCAATAAGCCCCAGCAAATCCTTTAATGAAATTGCACCCGTAGCTGTTGCATTATAAGGTCCTTCAATTGGTGTAATGCCAGCAAAATATAAAAATGCTGCTGCTTCGTCATCCGTAATAAAGCTCATCTTTGCTTCAATATTTGGTAATGAAATAGGCTGGTCCTGTAAAATTCGTTCAATGTGAAAATGTAAACGGCGTGTATAGTCGTTCTCCCCCATAACAATCGGGAAACGTACAGCGACAACAGGGAACGTGGCCTCTTTGAAAAGTACTGCCTCTGCTTGACGCTTACCCTCACCATACGAAAAATCTTCACGGTTCCCCATCCGAACTTCATAATTATATGGATTAAAATCTTCTTCTGTTTTGACCATGCCGTCTATTTCATAGGTGGATAAAGTAGATGTAAAAATGAGCTTTTTCGTTTTACCTTCTAAAATTTCACATATTTTTTTAGCTTCGTTAGGAGAATAGCAAATATTATCATAGACAATATCCCATGTTGAACTTGATAGTGCCTGTGATAACGAATCGGCATCATCTCGATTAACAATTAGCTGCTTCACCTTTGTACCAAAAGGATTTCCATTTTGTCCACGTGTTAAAATAGTTACGCTATGCCCATTTTGAAGATAGAGTTCAACAAGCTTTTTACCAAAAAAACGAGTGCCTCCTAAAACTAAAATGTTCAATTATTTCCACCCCTTCAAATTAGTAGTCCCCTTTATAATGACAAAAAAACAGGCATACTACAATTACTTTGTAGTATGCCATGCCTGTTTATTATTGGGTAGGTGGTGGATTAGTCGGTGGAGTTGTATTTCCGTTGTCTCCTCCGTTAGAGCCATTTCCGGTGTTTCCGGAACCATTACCGTTATTTGAACTATTACCGTTATTTGAGCCATTTCCGGTATTTCCGGAACCACTGCCGTTATTCGAGCCGTTTCCGGTATTTCCGGAACCACTGCCGTTATTCGAGCCGTTTCCGGTATTTCCAGAACCACTACCGTTATTCGAGCCGTTTCCATTGTTTGAGCTATTCCCGTTACTACCATCTGACCCATTGCCATTTTCCGAACCGTTTCCGTTTTGGTTTGAGTCTTCGCCGTTAGTAGGTGGGGTAGTTGGTGGAACATTTTCTTCCTTGTCTTTTTCAGGTTGTTTTTCATTCGCACTACCACCAGTAGAAACGACATTGGATTGCGCTGAAGTTAAACCTGTAATATCTACAGCGACAACAACATAGGCTTGCCCACTTGCTACAGTCATGCTTTGTGATGATTCAAGCACTGATCCGACAAGCGTTCTACCGCCGTTTGTTACTTTATAAACGCGGTAACCGACTACATCATTTGAAGAGCCTGTCCAAGATAATGTATTACCATTAATTGAAGCAGTTACTGCTGCTGGCGCATTGTTATCTGCCGGGAAATCAACGGCTGATACCGATGAATTCGCTAATGTCGAATTTTTTGGTAATAGGCTGGCCGGGTTACCGCCAAGTGGACCTAGCATTCGTTTAATAAATGCCTGATTAATTCCTGCACCGCCTGCTTTTACAAACTCTGCCGGTGTGCTAGGAAGGGCATTATAAGTTTTACCTTTTATCGTAACAACACTTGAGGAAGCTAAGCTATCATCAGGCTGTGAAGGTAAAAATACTTTCGCGTTAAACAAATCAGAGCGCACGAGACCAGCATTAGCACATGCTGCTGAAGGCGCTAAACCAGAAATACCACAGAATGATGCTGTAACAACGTTTTTCGGTTGCGTAAATCTAGTTTTAGGGGCGATTAATTGTGGGTCTACATCATACACAGAATTCATTAATGTACCCCATAGCTTGTTAATTCGCACACTAGGCCGTTGATACGTATTATTAAATGCATCTAGTGTTTCATTTTTATCATAACCCATCCATACACCAAGAGAAACATTCGGGTTATAGCCAACTAGCCAAACATCTTTGTAGTTTTGTGAAGTACCTGTTTTAGCAGCAAAGTCAGCAGAGAATTTTAATGTATTTCTTGCAAGTGTACCTGTACCTTTTGTTAGCACATCTCGTAACATATCAGTAATGATATAAGAAGTTTCAGGACTAAATACTTGTTCAGGTTTAACTTCGTGTTTATAAATGATATTTCCATTTTGGTCTTCAATTCTATCAATCATATAAGAGTCAATGAATTGTCCACCATTTGCAAAAGTTGCATAGGCATTGGTGTTCTCTTCAACCGTAATACCATCTTCTATGGCCCCAAGACTAGCAGAAGGGTTTGTGAAATCATTAGGCTTTAGGGTTGTGATTCCCATCTTTACTAAATAATCGGCAGGACGTCTGTTAAGAATACTATAATATAGACGAGAAGTTGATAAGTTTTGTGAACTCGCTAATGCCTCACGTGCAGGGATTAGTCCTCGTTCATCATTAGTATTATAGTTTGTTGGGCTCCATCCGGGAATAGAGAATTTTACGTCGACTAATGGGCTACCTGCACCGATTACACCATATTCTATTGCAGGTGCATATACGAGTAAAGGCTTCATTGTTGAGCCATTTGAGCGTTTTGCCTGTGTAGCGTAGTTATAACTTTTTAATTCAAAGTCACGACCACCGACAAAGCTTAAAATACGTCCAGTATTATTTTCAATTAAAATACTGCCGACTTGTACAGGCATTTGAACATCAATTTCTTCACCTGTTACAGGGTCTTTGTCTTTGACGGTGTAAGTATGACCGTAATTTTGAAAGTTTTCCGCTGCTTTTTGCATCGAATCGTACATATCCTTATTGATAGTTGAATAGATACGATAACCTTTTGAGCGGACATCACGATCTGCTAGGATCGTATACTTATCTTTTAATTTTTTCTCATTTTTTAAGCGTTCTGGATCAATACCGTCTTCTTTTGCTAGCTTTTCTGCAATAATGTCTTTTGCTCGATTTTCAAGTTCATACGTTAGCCAAGGGTAGCGATCTTCTGCACGCATCTCTGGTGAACGGAAGTCAGCAGTGATATCGTATGCGATCGCTTCTTTATATTGTGCTTCGTTAATATAACCTGCGTCTTTCATACGATAAAGTACAGTTTTCATACGATCAATACCCGGTTGAAGAGCTTCTTTACTTTTGAGTACACCTGTATTTGTGAAAGGTGTGTAAGCAAAAGGTGATTGAGGAATACCAGCTATATACGCTGCTTGAGGTAGCGATAAATCTTTTGCTTTTACATTGAAAATACCTTCTGCAGCTGTTTCAACTCCTGCAATGTTTCGACCGGAAGCGTTACGGCCATAAGGAATTATGTTTAAATAGGCCTCTAAAATTTCTTCCTTTTTCATAAAGTGTTCTAAACGCATCGCAAGTAAAAGTTCTTTTGCTTTTCGTTCATAAGATACTTCGTTTGTTAATACTTGGTTTTTAATAAGCTGCTGTGTTAATGTAGAGCCACCAGTTTGTGTGGAAGAGTTTGTTACGTCTTGAACTAGCCCACGGATGACAGCTTTCGGAACTATTCCGTTATGTTCACGGAAATACTCGTCCTCTGTAGCTAATACCGCATTAACAACATCAGGTGCGACATCGTTTAATGTTGTTACTCGGCGGTCTAAATCTGTACGTAATTTTCCGATATAAATATCGTTGGCGAAATAAATTTCACTTGTTGAATCGTAGTTGAAAATTTCTTTTCGTAATTCTTCCTTTGAGCGTAGTGGCTCTTCTTTTACAAGTGAAGCAAAATAGCCAGCGCCAACTGAACCGGCAAATACAGTGCCTACCAATGCAAAGACTAAAAATAGTAAAAATAAGTTCCAGGTAACACTTCCTGAAATGCGTAATTTCTTCATCCATTTTTGTTGAATAAACTCATCGATCTTTGCATTGATTTTCTCAATCCAATCTTTCAATGTATCGACCTCCTAAAATCTTGTCTATTATAGCACATATTGATTTAGGTCGAACATAGTTATTGACAATGAAAAAGAATCGTTTAGAATAATGCTTATAGTTTTCTAGTGATGAAGAGCTTGCAGTAGTGTCTATATTCCCTGTTTAGAGAGCCAGCGGTTGGTGAAAGCTGGTCATAATGTAGAGACGAATTACGTGCTTGGAGCTTAGACGTGCGCGCCTGCGATAAAGGCGGTTGAATGAAGAGGAAGATGGATGACATCTTCAAGCTGGGTGGTACCGCGTTAGTTTATAACGTCCCTGCATGCAATGTTTTGCGTGTAGGGACTTTTTTGTTTCTCCCTACACTGAATTATTAAACACTTAGGAGGAATAAAAATGACGAACGAATTATTACAAGACTTAGAATGGCGCGAATTGTTGTACCAACAAACTGATGCTGAAGGTATGACGAAATTATTAGATGAACAATCTGTATCTTTGTACTGTGGTGTTGATCCAACTGCGGATTCTATGCATATTGGGCATATTGTGCCTCTTTTAACGCTACGTCGATTCCAAAAAGCAGGTCACCGTCCAATTTTATTAGTTGGTGGTGCGACTGGTATGATTGGAGATCCATCTGGTCGCTCTGAAGAACGCCAATTACAAACAGTTGAGCAAATTGATAAAAATGTTCAAGGTATCCGTAGTCAGTTAGAGCGTATTTTTGATTTTGCAGAAGATGGTAATGGTGCACAATTAGTGAATAACCGTGACTGGATTGGCAATATAAATACGATTGAGTTTTTACGTGATTACGGGAAATTAATTAACGTGAATTACATGTTAGCAAAGGATACGATTGCATCACGCCTTGATACAGGGATTTCATTTACTGAGTTTGCGTATACTTTAATTCAAGGTATTGATTACAATCATTTATACAACCATTACAACTGCCGTATTCAAGTAGGTGGCTCTGACCAGTGGGGGAATATTACAACAGGTTTAGAAGTTATTCGTAAAACACATGAGGAAGAGACGAAAGCCTTCGGTATCACAATTCCTTTAGTAACGAAAGCAGACGGTACGAAATTTGGTAAAACAGCGGGTGGTGCTGTATGGTTAGATAGTAAGAAAACATCTCCATACGAGTTCTACCAATTCTGGATTAATGCTGCGGATGCTGATGTTGTAAAATACTTAAAAATCTTCACATTCCTTTCTCGTGAAGAAATTGAAGCATTAGCAGTATCTGTAGAAGAGGAACCACATTTACGTAAGGCGCAAAAAGCACTAGCTGAAGAAATGACTCGCTTAATTCATGGTCAAGAAGCATTAGACCAAGCAATCCGCATTACAGCTGCTTTATTCTCTGGAGACTTAAAAGCACTTTCTGCTGATGAAATGAAAGATGCGTTTAAAGATGTTCCTTCTATTGAATTGGCGAAAGAAGATAAAAACATTGTGGACTTATTAGTGGAAGCGGGTATTTCACCTTCAAAACGTCAAGCTCGTGAAGACGTAACAAATGGTGCGATTAGTGTGAACGGTGAAAAAGTCACTGAATTAGAATATGTAATCGACGGCAAAGATCGTTTAGAAGATGCATTCAGCATTGTTCGTCGCGGCAAGAAAAAATACCATATGGTGAAGTTTGTTTAACTCAAACCCACAAATCATGACATCCCCTCAAATTTGAGGGGATGTTTCGTTTTGTTGAAAATAAAGTATGGCACCTCGGCAAAACGAGGGGTTAATTTCCGTTCCAGCTGGGCGCTTTCCTGGGGGCGTCCGATGAGCCGCTTCACTCGCGTTGCTCGCTCCAGGGTCTCGGGCCAACACGATGTTGGTCACGAAGGCGTTA
>NZ_JBLLLQ010000033.1:0-50358 GCF_047737915.1 Lysinibacillus sp. NPDC056185 | reverse complement strand
CGTTCACCAACTCAAGGTTAGCTACTAAAAACTTTATTGATTACGTTTTGCTTGTTCAGTTTTCAAGGTTCATTTCGTTACCATTTCTTCAACAGTAACTTTTATATAATATCATGTCGCAAACTCTATGTCAACAACTAATTTAGTTGTTTTTTAGTAGCTGTCTTAACGACTTGTATAATATTACACCCGTATTTTAAAAAGGTCAATACTTTTTCTAATAAATATTTATATTTTTTCATTTCGTTGAAAAGCTTCCTATATAATAATTGAATTATCGTTTTGATCAAACTTTGTTCAATAGCTGATTAAATGAAAAAGTACATTGTTTTTCACGTTTAAAGTAAGAGACTTTTTTGTGGGAGAAGTTAAATCTAGGTATAAATTAAACAAAAAGACTCTTTTCTTTTTAAATAATTCCATTAATACTAATAGATGACCACTATGTGGAAAGGAGTTATGTATAAATGTCCTATGTCGATAAAAATCTTGCTCGTACTTTAGAACAGCAACATAAGCGAAGTATAAGAGGTTTATTTTTAAAAATTCAAGACTTAAATAATAATTGTACACTATTAAGTAAACGACTTGAACCACAGATCGACTTAGCTGTTTATAAGAATGCTATTGATTATGTGAATCAATTCGTTTCCCATACTACCATTCTCAACTTAAAATTCATTACAAATACACAAAATTTAGAGGTCGTTGTGTTACATGCACTTTTATTAGCGCATATAGTAGAAAACGAAGACCATTCTGATTTTGAATATGAACAACATTTACTTCAAGGGTACATTCATGAAATATTTGCGTTAAACGATCATGCAAAAGCACTTTATACTAATCATCAGGAAAAGATGCTTCACTATATAGAATCTCAACCAACATAAAAAAGACGATCAAGTAGTACTAAGCTACAAAGATCGTCTTTTTTCTTTTATTGTAATCCTTTAATAATCATTGATCGAACTGGTAAGAATTGCTCTCCCGTATCACCATAAGTGAGAATGACCTCATCACCTTCTTGCAAATAAATTGCAAGCGGTTCTGTTTCTGAGCTTACTAAATAGTTTTCACCGTTATTTAGTAAAAATGATACAACTGTATAGTCACCGAGACGTTCCTTGTAAACGCGAAGCACCTTTCCACTTACATTTTTCTCTTCCGCATGTGAACTTCCTTCGACTGTAGTTCCACCGCGACTTAAGGCTGTTTTATATAATTTTAATGCCTCTTTAGGAGTTGTCGCATATACGGAAATTTCAGGATTTGCCGCAGATACGATGAAATAATTTTGTAAGAAACCATTTGAATCAAGTACCGCTGTTAGCCAGCTAGCTTCGCCGTAAAAGTTATACAACACCGGCATTTCTCCAGACCATTTTTTCTCTATAAATTTCTTCTCGATAATTTGCAAGTTACCTTGTGAATCCATGTAAGAAGCGTCTTGATTTCCAGTATAATAGGTTGCTTGACCTGTTCGTGCATTTGTTAAGGAATAGCCAAGCATTGAATCGACACCCTCTTTAGGGCTCGTAAAGTCTGTGAAATAATACATATCGCCCTTCTCGTCAAAAATTGGGCTAACATTTGCCTCTGTTCCCTCATCAGAAGGAAGTTTTACATCTTTCTTACCAAACTGACTGTTCCAAAATCCATGTACATAATTACCGAAATAACTATTTTGTAAGCTTACTGTCTCTGGAGAAACCGCTCCATCAATAAATTCTGGGACATCCTCCAGCTTAATAACTTCTGATTTTCCTGTTAGCGCATCTACAAGCACGATCCCTTTTACATCGAAGCCATTACGTGCTGAGATAAACTCACCATATGAACGGATGTAGTATGGTTTACCATCATCATCTATTTCAAGTTGTACATCTCCGCAAAAAACAAGGAATGGATGTTGTAAACGTATATGACGCTCTAAATTTGAATTTAAATACGCAGAAGGAACATACTTCATTTCCTGCTTAACAAATTTAGGGTTATCTGCCGAATCCGTTGCACTCATTATAAAGTAACCAGGAGTCGACCCGCCGTTCATCCATTTAAAGAAACCCGAGAACTCAACTGGTGCAATATAAACATACTCACCATTCACTTTTTGAATTTGTAAGCGCCCTAGCTCATAATAACTCGTATTCGGTACTTGTCCGAACGCTTTTTTCATCTTATTTCGCGCAAATTTAGGAGGAACACTAGCTGGAGTTTGTGTTTCATCGAATGGTTTTATTTCAACCTCTTCCTTCATTTCAGCTGATTTGAATTTTTCGTTAGCATTCCATAAAGGAGCTGATAATACATACACTGCAACACCTAAACTAGCTAAAAATAAAACACCCTTTATTTTTCTTTCTATACCACCTGCAAGAAGCGCGCCACCTAATGTTAATAGAATAATAGCGGGCCAAAAAGCAAGCCAGTTTACATCCATGTTTGTCACATATACTGTTATACCAGTAGCTAAAAACCCTAGTACAAATACACCTATAAAGAAGTAGCCAATTACTTTTTTAGATCCGCCATCTTCTCGTTTTTTCGTTATAATCGGTGTTAATAAAACACTCGCGATTAGCCCAATGACTGCCGAAGCTATTAATAGCTTAGTCATTTTGTTCACCCTCTCTAAGCTTACTGTCCTCTTATTTACGGCTACATACCAAAAAAGTTTCATACATAAGATGAATGAGTACCCTCCCGTAAATTTCCTTCACAAAAGAATAAAGGAAATTCTAACATAGATAAAGAATTTCAAAGAAAAGGAGCTGAGAAATTTGTCTAAAAAAGTTTTAATAGCATTTATTATTTTGTTTGGTCTTTATTATGTTTTTTTCCTGTCTCATATTGCAGAAAGCTTGATACTGATCTTTAAAGTCATCCCAATGCTTTTAATCATTATTTTAGCCGCTACATCAAAAAATTTAGGCATTAAAAAGTATCAACTACTGATTGTCATCGGACTTGTGTTTTGTATGGTCGGCGATTATACGCTACAGTGGTTTCTAATTGGGCTAACAAGCTTCTTAATCGGGCATATTTTTTATATCCTGGCCTTTTCTTCTACTAATGAACGACAAGTACTGACTTGGGTGAAGATTGTCTTACTCGTTTACGGTGCAAGTATGGCTGTGTGGATTGCAGGTACTGTATTTTCATCAGGAGAAGTCGTGCTTGGTATCGCGGTCATTGCTTATATTTCCGTCATATTAACGATGGGTTGGACTGCGATTCGAACAGGTTCTACATTTGCAACGATCGGCGCTCTGCTCTTTATTTCATCAGATTCCTATTTAGCTATTAATAAATTTGTTATGCCTTTACCATTTTCACATGAGTTTATTATGTTGACATATTACAGTGCCCAAATACTAATTGCCTTAAGTATTTCTCAATATTCCGAAATCCGAAGTAAAGTGTTACAATAATATCAATTATAACTTGGCGGATGTCACGGAATCGGCTTTGTCCTTGCACAAAGCCAATTCCGTGACATCCGCCGGGGGCTGAAAGTAGTTAAACATACACATTAGGAGGCCATACTTATGAAAGAACAAGTAATCGAGCGTTTAATTCGTTATGCAAAAATTGATACACAATCTGATTTCACAAGCGAAACAACTCCTTCAACACAAAAACAATTTGACTTATTGCATGTACTAAAAGATGAACTTGCTGCAATAGGCTTAACTGACATTACATTAGATGAAAATGGTTATTTATTTGCGACACTCGAAGCAAATACAGATAAAAAAGTGCCTACAATTGGCTTTTTAGCACATGTGGACACTACAACAGATTTTACCGGCACAAACGTTAATCCACAGCGCATTGACAACTATGATGGTGGAACGATCCAGCTCAATGAAAATCTAGCGATGTCGCCAACAGATTTTCCGGAGCTTAAAAATTATATAGGTCAAACGTTAATTACAACGGATGGCACTACGTTATTAGGTGCTGACGATAAAGCTGGTATCGCAGAAATTATGACGGCTATGGAATACCTAGTAAATAATCCTTCTATTAAACATGGTAAATTACGTGTAGCATTTACACCTGACGAAGAAATTGGCCGCGGTCCTCATAAATTTGATGTGGCTGCCTTTGGAGCAGACTATGCTTATACGATGGATGGCGGACCACTTGGCGAGCTACAATACGAAAGCTTTAATGCTGCAGGCGTAAAGGTTGTGACAAAAGGTACTAGTGTACACCCTGGATCTGCAAAAAATAAAATGGTCAATGCCATCACAATGGCGATCGCTTTCCAAAATGAAATGCCTACTGCTGAAGTACCAGAAAAAACGGAAGGCTATGAGGGCTTTATTCACTTAATGGGCTTTAACGGAGCGATCGAGCATGCTGAGCTTTCTTATATCGTCCGTGACCATGACCGTCAAAAGTTCGAGGCGAAAAAACAATTAATGCTTGATGCTGCGGCGAAAATTAAAGCCCAATATGGCGAGCATGCTTTAAGCATTACTATGGAAGATCAATACTATAATATGGGCGAAAAAATTGAGCCTGTAAAAGAAATCGTTGATATTGCACGCACAGCGATGGAAAAGTTAGATATTACTCCAATTACATTACCAATCCGTGGCGGTACTGATGGTTCACAGCTTTCTTACATGGGCTTACCAACACCAAATATTTTTGCAGGTGGCGAAAATATGCACGGTAAATTCGAATATGTATCTGGAGAAACGATGGAGAAAGCTACACAAGTGATTATCGAAATCGTACAGCTCTTTGAACAACAAGGAAAGTAATTACGAAGAAGGGTTTACCCCTTCTTCGTAATTTTTTAAAAAACGATAACTGAATTTTCAAATTACATAAAGGATTTTGAGGTGAATTTAATGAAAGAAATTGCATTAGGCATTTTAGCCTCACTTTTTTTTGCTGTTACATTTATATTAAATCATGCAATGGAAATGCAAGGTGGTAGCTGGCTTTGGAGTGCGTCTTTGCGCTATTTCTTCATGCTTCCGTTTTTACTTGTGATTGTCTTCTATCGAAAAGGTTTTACCCAACTATCAGGTGAAATGAAGGCACAGCCTGTCGCTTGGCTACTTTGGAGCTTTATTGGATTCGTATTGTTCTATGCCCCACTGACATTTGCAGCAGCATTCGGTCCAGGGTGGCTCGTTTCTGGAACATGGCAATTGACAATTGTCGCTGGCGTATTACTAGCACCCCTATTTGTTTCAATAGTAGCTGGGAAAACAGTACGTCAAAAAATACCGCTTATTTCATTACTCATTTCATGTGTTATTTTAGCCGGCATTTTACTTATCCAAATACCACAGGCACAATCTGTCCCATTTAAAAGTTTAATGCTTGGCATTTTACCTGTTGTCATCGCTGCTTTTGCCTACCCTCTTGGTAATCGTAAAATGATGGAAATCTGCGGTGGACGTATCGATACATATCAACGAGTTCTTGGTATGACCATCGCCTCGATGCCTGCATGGATTATTCTAGCTATTTATGCATTAGCAACGGTCGGGCTTCCTTCTAGCAGCCAAGTAATGCAATCGTTGCTTGTAGGTATAAGCTCTGGTGTCATCGCCACAACTTTATTTTTCATTGCAACTGACCGTGTTCGCGATCATCAAGGCAAGCTTGCAGCAGTTGAAGCAACACAATCGACTGAAATACTCTTTGTCATTATCGGTGAAGTATTATTGCTCGGCATTGCATTCCCAAATCCAATTGCACTCGCGGGCTTAGGTGTCATCATTGTGGGCATGCTACTTCATAGCTACTATACGATGATACTAGGAAAAAAAAGCGCTGTTCATAACAGCAGCCCTACTCAGTAATATTAAAAGTGTACATTACTAAATTTACTTAGTAGTGTACATTTTTTATTCTAGAGAGCACTATAATTTGTAAATCATTGTTTTAGATGTTCCTACTACTTCATAATCTTGAAAGCCTAGTTTGTTATAAATATTAATGGCCACACTATTTTCAAGGTCTACACTAAGTGAAATGGTATTGTATCCTTCATCCTGCGCTTGTTGAATTATTTTACGCATTAGTAAAGTCCCTAATCCTCTTCCTCTTCCTCTTACGTCTTTTGAAACAGCAATTCCTATTTCAGGAGTATTGCTATCAATATATCCATAGCTTTTATTATTTTCATCAAACAATCTGTACCAGACTGCACCAACAGTTTGATTTTCTGCGTCAAAGGCAATCAAAACAGTATCTCCCTTTCTCCCCCAACCTTCATGATATTTTCTTATGTCAGGCGAGTTTAGCAAAACCTCTTTTGATGGCTTATTGACAGGAATAATTACAGACTCATATAACATTTCTTGAAAGAATTCAAACTCATTTTTATTACCTTCGAAGTTTCTAATATAAAA
The DNA here is from genome assembly GCF_047737915.1 of Lysinibacillus sp. NPDC056185. Classification (NCBI taxonomy): domain Bacteria; kingdom Bacillati; phylum Bacillota; class Bacilli; order Caryophanales; family Bacillaceae; genus Lysinibacillus; species Lysinibacillus sp. NPDC056185. The sequence continues at coordinate 43,969 of NZ_JBLLLQ010000033.1, read as the reverse complement.
CATAAGATAATCACTCCCGCCCCTAATATCGTTAAACAATCAAATTGTCACTCTAATTACTATATGCATTTAGGGATATCATATATTAAATTACAATTTTTAGGGTCAATAACATAACGTGTAGTTGATTTCCGTTCCGGCTGGGCGCTTTCCTGGGGGCGTCCGATGAGCCGCTTCACTCGCTTTGCTCGCTCCAGGGTCTCATCTGTGACGCTGATCCCCAAGGAGTCACCAAGCCTCCACTCCAATCAACTTATATGCCTGGCATACGATTTAACAAATGTCATTCCTTACTTACTCATTAATAAAATCAGAATTCACTAAAGCTGATTTCTTTCATTTTTATAGGGATACTTTGAAGATTTATCGGAACATAATCTCATTTTATCGGAACAATTTTAGCTTTTATCGGAATAATATCTCGTTTTATCGGAACAATTGCAGTTTCGATTAAAAAAAGACGACTCAATCACAATGGAGTGAGTCGTCTAGAGATTTTACGTTCCCAAAAAATGAGGGGGGTTTTAGGAGCGTCTTCATGAACTAGCAAACTTCTGGAGAAAAGTAGCTAAAGTTCATCCTCTCTACACTGTATTGTAGAGGAGGAATAATCTTTATACGATAATGATAATCATTATCAATTATAAAGTCAACATTAATCTGAAAATTTTTTAAAGTTTTTTTATGCCTTTTTCAGCGAGCGACGATATTGCCATTGCTTTAGCTGAAAATGTAGGAAACAACCTATACAAAAGCCTGCAATTGCTAACGATGAAGCTATTGCAACCATTCCCGTAAAGAGGTAGCCAACCACTTGCCATTTAAGCAAGTAACCTAAAATTCCGCCTGCTAAACAAAAGCTAGCAATATTAGAATTAAATTTTTGTTGTTGTGCATCCTCTGGTATATAAGTAGATGGAGCCTTTTTTAGAAACAGCTTCCCTACTCGAATAATAGGATTGTAATTGCATAAAACGCCAAGTAAATTTGCTACTAAAGGAATTGCTAAAATCCAAAAAACGCCCGTTACCCACGTTAGCATGACACTTAAAAGAATCGTCCATTGATTGAGTCGAACGAGCGGCCTTGGAATTGAATGAGGCTGTGACATTTTAAAACCTACCTTTCAGATATGTTTAATGTATTTTACTATATTGCATACCATTTGTGAAGCAAAAATGATTAATTTATAATTGAAGTAGCAGAAGACTGAAAGAAAAGGTGATCACGATGCCAGCATTAACGATGGATCAAGTTCGACAATTGAATTCCTATAGCATTTATACGACAGAACCAAAGCGGACACTATTTACATTAGCTGATATACATAAGGACTTTTACCATCCTGACTTTTTAAACCTTATGATGGGCATTACAGATGCAGCAACGGAAACAGCCGCTATTTCTCATTTTTCACGCCGCTACGGTATGTTTTTCGCTATGCAACTTTACATGCTTGCCGCCTATGACGAGGTGTGGGACGGTAAACCAATCGAGCTTCGCTTTGATGCAGCAAAAGAATTCGACAGTTTTACAGTCGCAATGTTTGTTAACCCCAACGATTGGCGCTATGTCGAGGAGGATGAGCGACAAGCAGTTATTGAGAAGATTCTATATGATGGGCATGTAATCGTTCAACAGCTCCGTAAAGTAACATCTATTTCCCCTCTTACTATTTGGGAGAATTTCTTCGGATATTTACTTTGGCACTATCACATATTGCTTTCTAATCCTGGACTAGCCGATCAAGCAATGGAGGATATTGAAGCTTTAGAGGACCCTAAAACATGGGCTCGTTTCTCCAATAAATCTTGGTGGGCACAATATACAGGAGGTCAAAGCCCCACTAATTTAGTGAACGTTCCCGTACGGAAATCATGCTGTTTTTCAAAAGACATACCTGGTTTAATGGCTTGTGGTTTTTGCCCGATGAAATAAAAATCTCCTAAACAAAAAAGCCTTACCTCTCACAATAAGTAGAAGGTAAGGCTTTTTACTATTATTTATTTTTCATAAACGACGAACCAATCATCTTGATTCTCATACATAGAAGTACCTATATAACCCTGTTTCAAAAGCTGTTGCTGACCAACCGTATCATCCATCGAAATCGTCATCTTTTCTGTAAAGGTTGGTAGCTCTTGTCGCAAGTCTTTATAGAAAACATATCGTAGCTTGTCTACATACTTAATCTTTAATCCCTTTACCACTAACCCTTGAGAAAATTTATCTTTCAAGCTGGGGATATTATATGGCTTTACCGTTGAGCATACATAATCATATTTTTCTAAATCGATATGACCCATGACAATTTGGGCTAATGTTTTTTGTAATCCATAGCCACGATATGTTGGTGAGACATTCGATATTTCTTGATATAAAACTTTATGAAATTCATCCTCGACAATCCCACAATCATAGCCAAGGTGCTCGTCATCAACAGGTGGGTTCAATAGTGCGCGAAAGGCAATTAACTCATCCCCTACGTAAGCACCTATCATCATGCCATTGCCGCTTAAAATATAGTCAAATTCCTCAGTGCTTAATGGCTGTAAAACACTTTGATCTGCTAATGATTGATAAACCTCAAGCTGTAATTTTTCAATTTCTTGCAAATGCTGAAGATTTAATGTTGTAACAAAAAACGGCGTTTCTCCAAGCATGCCTTCATAAATTTTTTCCATTTCGCCGCCTCCTTAGGCTGTTACAATTGTTGAGAACTTACATAATTCTTTAAGGGTTTCTTCATCTACGTCTACACCTAATCCTGGTTTTTCATTTAAACAAATAAATGGCACATCATAGTGTAAGTTTCCGACATCCTTAGAGAACTTTAATGGACCTGTTAATTCTACACTCGTCATTATTTTTTTAGAGAATGCTACATGGAAGCCAGCTGCTGAACCAACTGATGATTCTACCATTGAACCGATTTGACATTCAATGCCTGCCATTTCAGCCATCACTGCTAGTTTCATAGCAGGATAAATTCCACCGCACTTCATTAATTTAATATTGACTTTATCTGCAGCACGTTTTGCAATAATTTCACGCATTTCAGGTACACCGCGAAGTCCTTCATCAATCATTAATGGTACATCTGTTTTCGACTTCACTTCTACCATTCCATCAATATCTTCACTATCAACTGGCTGCTCTAACCAATCGATATTTAAATCTTTTAATGCACGTAAACCTTGTAAAGTAGTTGACGCATTGCCCCATCCTTGGTTTACATCTACTCGAATTGCGATGTCTTCACCAACACGTTCACGTACCGCTTTGATACGAGCAACATCACGAGCTACCTCTGTCCCTACCTTCATTTTAAATGATCGATAGCCCATCTCCACACGGTTAGCCGCCTCTTCGGCCATCGCCTCAGGTGTTCCAATGCTCAGTACATGCGTAATCGGGAATTTCTCATGATAACGCCCACCTAGTAGTTGGTACACTGGAACTTGTAACGCTTTACCTGCAATATCGAAACAAGCAATGTCAATCGCTGCTTTCGCTGCTGGCACATCCTTCACAACTTTGTTCAATTTATCATGAAGTTTTTCAAAGCCCATTGGATTTTCTCCAATGATTGCAGGAGCAAGCTGATTCTTTAACACAGCATACGTGCTCTCCCACGTCTCCCCTGTTACGTGCTCATCTGGTACTGCTTCACCGTAGCCTACAATACCTGTGTCTGTCGTAACCTTCAAAATAATAGAAGGCATTGTATCATATGTAGCATAACTGATGATAAATGGATCAATAAGTGGTAAATGAATTGCAAAAATCTCTACTTGTTGGATTTTCATTTTTATCAGTCTCCTGTATAATGTAGTTGTCGCTAATACGTCGCTAATTGTCAAAAAAATAATAGCAAAGGAACGTTGCCTATGTCTACTAAAATAGCGGTTATCTGCTCGAAAGCATTTATGAAGCGTATAAACAGTATCGCACAAAACATAGAGAATATTCAAATAGATTTTTATCTTTACAAGCAACCTACAGAATCACCCGTTTTGTTAAAGGAAATGAAGCCATGTGATGCACTTTTATTCGGAGGAACCCTACCCTATTTACATGCCCAATCTGCACTGTCAGAACTACCAATACCTTGGAATTATATAAAACAAGATGAGACGGCAATTTCCACAACCTTATTATCGCTTATAGCTAATCATGCAGTACCTTTAAGTAGAATTTCCATTGATGTTATGAATCCTACTATAGTAGAAAATGTTCTAACAGAAATAGAGTATTATGGTCCAAAACCATATATCCAGCCTATTTCTATCACTAAACCTACCCAATCAATATTGCAGCATCATATAACTTTATGGGAAGCTAATAGCATTGATTTTGTCATAACAAGTATTCATAGTGTGTTTGATGAATTACAAGCTCTTCAAATACCTGCAATGCGCATGTTAGATGCAACTAACTCCATTGTTCAATGCTTAGAGGAGACGAAATCTCAATCACTTCTTATAAAATCCGAATCTGTCAAAGCTGTTGTTGGACTATTAGAAGCTCCTGAAGATAAACCTATAGACTTTAACATATTAACGCAAATCACAGCAGCTACACATTCAACTTATAAAGAAATTTCACCGTACTCTTTTGAGCTATATACGACAGCTGGGCATTTGCAAAAGGCACTTGAAAAAGAGAATTTACAGAACTTATTACAACAAGCTGATAAGCCATTTAATCTAGCATTTGGTTATGGCCATTCAATATTTGAGGCTAATCAAAATGCTAAAAATGCTTTAACATTTGCTAAACCTTGTGAGATTTATATACTAGATGAACATAAAAATTTGCTAGGTCCATTTCCAAAATCGGAAGTAAAACTAGCTTTAAAAACAGATGATCCCTATGTTTTACAAATGGCAAAGCAAACAAGCTTAAGTCCATTAAATATTTCCAAGATCATTCATTTTAGCCGGGAGCGACAATCAGCTCAATTTACATCCCATAATCTTTCTGAATACTTACAGGTTACACGTCGTACAACAGAGCGCATTATAAAAAAATTAGTGGATAACGGTTATGCTAAAGTTGTTGGTGAAGAAATGACACACCAACAAGGTCGCCCACGCACAATATACGAATTAAACTTTGCAACTTATTAAGAGCAATTATGCCTCGGCATAATTGCTCTTTTAGATTTAGTCTGCCATGACCATATTAGCTTCATTTAATTCTTCCTCTTTTTTGCGCTTCTCTGCTGCTTCCATTTCTTCCGGCGTCAGCTTAACAATCGCAAATCCGATATATGCATAAAAAATTGAAATAATAGGTACAAGGAAATTAATAATTGCATATGGTGCATATTCCATTGCACCTACACCTAATGTTGCTAAGATAAAGACTCCACAAGTATTCCATGGGAAGAATACAGAAGTTAGTGTTCCCCCATCCTCCAACGCACGAGATAAGTTTTTCGAATGCAAACCACGCTCTCGATAGACATTCGCAAACATACGTGATGGAACAACAATTGAAATATACTGCTCAGAACATGTAGCATTTGTTGTAATACATGCAGCAATCGTTGAAGCAACTAGGCTTCCTGTAGATTTAGCAAACTTCACAATAACATTCATAAGTGATTTTAACATGCCGGAATATTCTAACACCCCACCGAATGTCATCGCCACAATTGTCATTGAAACCGTATTCATCATCGAATCTAAGCCACCACGGTTAAATAGATTGTCCACCATGTCATTGCCAGTTGAAATCACAAATCCTTCTTGTAAAGCATGTACAGCCATTGTAGGTGTACCGCCTTGTACGAAGATTTGTAGTAAGAATCCTGAGATAATTCCGACAACTAAAGCTGGAATCGCAGGTACTTTTTTCGCTACCAATACAATTACACCAACTGGCACAAGCAATAACCAAGGAGAAATAACGAAACTGTCCTCCATTACTTTTAATGTTGTTAAAATACTTTCTGATTTCATTGAGATGTCTGCGAAGCTTCTTCCCATAATTCCAAATACAACGATCGCAATGACTAGAGCTGGAATTGTCGTATAAAGCATATGCTTAATATGATCAAATAAGTCTGTGCCTGTTAAACCTGCTGCGAGATTAGTAGTATCCGATAATGGTGACATCTTATCACCAAAGTATGAACCCGAAATAACTGCTCCAGCAATCATTGCTGCAGGAATTCCCATACTTAAACCAATCCCCATTCCGGCAACACCGATTGTTGCCATCGTCGACCATGAGCTACCAATTGCCAAGGAAACAATTGAACATAACAGCATGATTGTTACTAAAAACCAAGCTGGAGAAATTAATTTTAAACCAAAATAAATCATTGTCGCTACGACACCGCCGCCAATCCATGCGCCGATTGTCAAACCTACTAAAATAATAATAACAATTGCTGGTAAAGCTAGACGTATCCCCTTATACATCATTTCCTCGATTTCTATCCACTTAAATCCATGCATTTTAGCGACAATAGCTGCTACAGTTGTTCCAACAATAAGTGGTACGTGAGGACTTTGCTCTAACACAACTACTGTAATTAGCATAGCTATAATCATTATTGCAAATGTCAGAAGTGCCCATCCTGCATTAATTTCTTTTTTCATGAATCCATCCCCTTTTTTTGCGCTAATTGTTAATCTTGGTTTGCAAAGATGCAAATAATTTTTTATGTTTTTTAGCATAATATTCAAAAAATTAAAAGTCAACGCAAAAATTTTATGCCTCTCGAGCGATTTCGACTGTTTTTGCGCATAAAAACGCTTTCAAATAGCTATTAAGGACAATGCAAAATATTCATACATTTCTACAAAAAAAGAAAAGAAAAAGGAACTTTACCAAAAGAATTTTGCACTTTTGATATAGCTCCCTCTCGCTATCGTTATTCGTATTCAGGTTTTTTTTCTAACACACAAGCAAGTACTTTTGCAGCATCAATTAATGCATTTCGTTCAAAAGTCATTTTTGGATGATGTAATCCAGGAGTTAAGTTGGCCCCAATCCCAATCATCGTTGCTTTTAATTCAGGTTTTTTAACTGTGTAAAAATGGAAATCATCACTTCCAGGTGTTGTTATTTCCTCAGATAGATGCGTTTCTCCAAGTGTTTCAATAATTGCGTCTTTAGCCATACGTGCAGCAACTGAAGAAACCTCAGCGCCAGGTGTGAAATCTAACCATTCCCACTCCATATCAATTTCAAACTGCTGCTTGATTGATGTTAAACCAAACTCAATACGACTACGAAGCAATTCTAGTTGGTTATTACGTTGCGCGCGAATATCCATAGAGAAGCTCGCAGTACCTGGAATAATATTCGTACTACCACCATCTGCAACAATTTTCGTTAACTTTGCCGAATGAGGCTCGAAAGGCGATAAATGTATGCTATGGAGCATTTGTTGTACGGCCATAATAACATCGATTGCATTTTTCCCTTGATGAGGTCTAGCACCATGGGCATCAGTGCCTCGTATTGTTCCTTCTAAAAAATAAGCTGCACCGTGATGGATAGCAGGCGATACCTTGCCAAGTGGTAGCTCTTCAATTGGTCTTAAATGAACACCAAATAAATGCGATACACCATCAACAGCTCCTCGCTCAAAGGCTGCACAAGCGCCATTCCCAAGTTCTTCAGCAGGCTGGAAAATAAAACGAACACGATGTTGCAATGGTCGATCTTTCAGCAGTAATAAAGCACCAAGCACCATCGTTATATTTGCATCATGCCCACACGAGTGGTTCGCTTGCCATTTCCCATCCACTTCTTGCCATAAAGCATCTATATCTGCACGTACAGCAACAATTTCATCACCTGTGCCAATTTCCGCAATCAGCCCTGGAACATCCCCTAACAAATGATAGGATACGTTTAACTCATCTAAAATCGACGCAATCTTTTTAGTAGTTTCAAATTCCTTCCAACTTACCTCTGGGTATTTATGAAAATGATCAAACCATTGATAAATTGTTTCTTCTAAGATTACAGCATTTGACATAACTACACCTCTATACGCATTTTTGTTTCCCATTATACATGAAACTATTTCTTAAAAGTACATATGGAATTAGACCTATATATATGAAAAACAATGATATTTTCAAGAGGCTCCTCACCAAAAGTTGATGACATTTATTAAAACGTATGCCATATATAAGTTGATTGGAGTGGAGACTGGGCGACTCCTTGGGGATCAGCAATAGAGGAACGAAGGCTAAAACCATCACGTCCTGTGATAACGCCTTCGTGGCCAACCTCGGTGCTGCTGACGCTTCGTTAGCACTACGCTTTCGCGCAAAAGACATCTGTTGGCCCGAGACCCCGCAGCGAAGCGGATGTTTTCTGTGCGAAAGCGTAGCGACAGCAACTGGTTTTTTTCTGTGCGAAAGCGTAGCGACAGCAACAACAACAAAGCGTTCAGTCGGAACGGAAATCAACCACACGCTATGATGATGATCCAAAAATGATTAATATATGTAAAAAAAAAACGAAGGACTGTGTTAAAAGTTATTTCACCTTTAGCACAGTCCTTCAAATATTTATTATAAACTTGTAAAAAAACCTTCTGGATATTCTTCATAATGCACCATCGATAGTTGCTCCTCATTTTTTTCCTCTTCCATAGTAAGCTCCAGTTCCTGATCCATTAGATATGTTTCAAATTTTGAGTTAAACAACTTTTTCATTTAATCATCTCTCCTTTTTATTTGATTGAATTTTCTGATAAAAGAATTATACAATGATCTTTGTAAAAAAAGCAACAAACGATGCTCATTATGCATAAAAAGTATAAAAGCTATCTACTTTTTAGATTGAACTTTGAGGTTAATCAGAGAAAGAGATGTATCAAATTACGATACATCTCTCTTTATAGTAAGACTTATAAACCAAGCGCTCGGTGCATAAACGCTGTAAATTGTGTGCGTGTTAAGTTTTCATCCGGTCTAAAATTACCGTTTTCATCGCCTAGTGCAATGTTATGGTCCGCTAGTGTAGCAATATATCCACTCGCCCAGTGTGATGGATCGACATCCTTAAACGAGCTATTCCCGCTTGGAGTTAAATCAAAGGCAAGCACCATCATTTTTGCCATTTGGGCACGTGTTAAATAAGCATCTGGACGGAAAGTTCCGTTTGAACCGTCTACAATGCCCGCTTGTTGGAGTAATGTGATTTGCTGATAGTACGGATGGCTATGTGGGACATCCAAAAATGGTACAGCTTCCCGGAGTGGTGTTAGAGGTAAGGCACGTTCAATCATAAGTACGACATGCTGACGTTGAATCATGTCATTTGGTCTGAAAGTGCCATCTGGATAGCCTTTGATAATGCATCGATTGGCAATTTGTTCAATCATCTCTTTTGCCCAGTTATTATCAATGTCTTTGAAAGTAATATTACAGTCACTGCCTAGCTTCGTCCATTTTGCATATAATGTTGTATTCTCTATCACTTCATCATTAGCAAAATCCCATGCTTTTGTGAGCTCCTCATCCTTGTACCATCCAGCAAAAGTATAACCCTCCTTCATTGGGTTAGAAGGTGCTTGCAACGATGCTTTATAGGCTACAGTTTGGGACGGTACTTCACTTCCGCCATTTGTATTAAAAGTGACGTTATAGTTTGGCGAACCTTGGCTAGATCCCCCGTTAGAAGAATTATACTTTGTCCATTCAGCATATAATATTTCGTTAGCTGTTACTACATCATGTTCGAAATCCCATGCTTTCGTGAGTTCTTCATCCTTATACCAACCGGCAAATATTTGGTCTTCCTTCACAGGTGTAGGCGGCACTTGTAGCAATTCACCTTTTGAAACCTCTTTAGATGGAACCTCACTTCCTCCGTTTGAATTAAAAGTGACATTATAGCTTGGCATAGCTTCATTAGATCCACCTTCAGTAGTATTGTCCTTTGTCCATTTCGCGTACAACATGATGTTTTTTGTCACTATATCTTTTCCAAAATCCCATGCTTCTGACAGTTCACTATCCTTATACCAACCAGCAAACGTATATCCTTCCTTCGTTGGGGCAGTTGATGTTTTTACTAATTCTCCTTCTTTCACTTCTTCTGATGTGACTTCACTTCCTCCATTGGAATCAAAACTGACGATATAGCTCTGCTCCGAAGTGTCGTCCTCTTTCCACTTTGCATATAGTGTTAGTTCTTCTTTGACTATATCCTTAGCAAAATCCCATGCTTCTGACAGTTCATTATCCTTATACCAACCAGCAAACGTATACCCTTCCTTCGTTGGAGCAGTTGGCGTATTCACAAGTGCTCCTTCTTTCACTTCTACTGGTATGACTTCACTTCCACCGTTTGAATCAAAAGTGACGATATAGCTCAGCTCTGCAATGTCGTCCTCTATCCACTCTGCATATAATGTTAGGTTTTCCTCGACTTTATCTTTTGCAAAATCCCAAGCTGTTGTCAGCTCCGAATTCTTATACCAACCAGCAAACGTATGCCCTTCCCTCGTTGGTACAGTTGGGGGTTTTACCAGTTCTCCTTCTTTCACTTCTTCTGATGCGACTTCACTTCCTCCATTTGAATCAAAACTGACGATATAGATTTGCTCCGAAGTGTCGTCCTCCATCCACTTTGCATATAACGTTAGATTTTCTTTGACTATGTCTTTTGTAAGATCCCAAACTGTTGTCAGCTCCGAATCCTTATACCAGCCATCAAACGTATACCCTTCCTTCACTGGGTCAGATGGTTCTTCCACCAATTCTCCAGCTGTAACTATTTTAAACGGAACTTCACTTCCTCCATTTGAATCAAAAGTTACTTTCACCTTACATGTGTTCCAATTTGCATAAATTGTCATTGGCTGCACTACAGATTTAGTCCACTTAATAGTACAACCTGAATCTTCAAACCACCCATTAAAGTATTTAGCTCCTCTGATTTGAAAATCGAATGGGCCTCCGTTAGGGTCAGAATTTAATTGAGGTGTCCCATGAAATATTACATAATCTAACTCATTTCTAGAAAATGCGCCGTATTCAATCATCTCAACACTTGATGGAATTTCTACACTTGTTAATTGGTTATATGCAAACGCCGAATGTCCAATCGTTGTAACGCTTGATGGGATCTCTACGCTTGCTAATTGATTATAACTAAATGCAGAACCTTTAATATTTTGAACACCTAATGGGATTTCCACACTAGTTAATTGATTATTCTGAAACGCTTGTTCTCCAATCTTTGTAATGCTGGATGGGATCTCTACACTTGTTAATCGATTACTATAAAATGCGCCCTTACCTATAGTTGTAACGCTCGATGGAATCTTTACGTTTGCTAATAGATTATTATAAAATGCATAATCCCCGATCGTTGTAACACTTGATGAGATCTCTACATTCTTTAAACTATTGTTGCTAAATGCATGACCTCCAATATTTTCAACACCTATAGGAATTTTTACATTTGTTAATAGATTATTATAAAACGCCTTATAGCCAATCTTTGTAACACTTGATGGTATCTTTACACTTTTTAGATTCTTATTTGAAAACGCATATTGTTCAATTGCTACAACTGGTTTCTCTTTAATCTCACTCGGAATAACAATATCCTTCGATATACCGTTATACCCTGTAATAACAACACCATCGTCCACGCTAGTCGTTTTAAAATCATCTTCACTATCGCTATTTGCATAAACAGGCTGATTACTTAATGCTAATTGGGAGAATATCAAAAGTATGCTCATTACTAATAAACTTGTTTTTTTCATTTTGTAGTATCCTTTCAATAGTTTGAAATAAATGGGTACCCATTAAATGGATACCCCGTATTAAGCAGTTATAAACTTTATTAAAATATTTTTTTGATAATTAAATACATCGAAGTTTTCAAACTAACCAAAATGAAAAAAGTGTAGAAACATTATCGTTTCGCTTATTCAGAATAGAAAAAGAGATGTATCAAATTACGATACATCCCCTTCATAGTAAGACTTATAAACCAAGCGCTCTATACATAAACGCTGTAAATTGTGCGCGTGTTAAGTTTTCATTCGGTCTAAAATTACCGTTTTCATCACCTAGTGCAATATTATGATCTGCTAGAGTGGCAATATATCCACTCGCCCAGTGTGATGGATCGACATCTTTAAACGTACTTTTGCCCTTAGGCGTTAGGCCAAATGCAAGCACCATTATTTTTGCCATTTGGGCACGTGTTATATATGCATCTGGACGGAAAGCTCCGTTTGAACCATCCACGATACCTGCTCGTTGCAGTCGTGTAATTTGTTCATAATATATATGGTTTTTAGGTACATCCGAAAATGATACAGCCTCTCGAATTGGTGCTGGTCGTAACGCACGGTCAATCATAAGCACCACGTGCTGACGTTGAGCCAGATCGTTTGGTCGGAAAGTGCCATCTGGGTAGCCTTTAATAATGCATCGATTAGCAATTTCTTTAATTATATCTTTTGCCCAGTTATGATCAATATCCTTAAAAGCAATGTCACAACCTTTACTTTCCTTCATCCATCGAGCATATAATGTTAAGTCTTCTGTGACTACATCTTTCTTAAAATTCCATGCCTTTATGAATTCTTTATTTTTATACCAACCGATAAATGTGTAGCCTTCCTTCTTTTGAGTAGAAGGGGCTTTTATTAAAGCTTTATACGCCACTATTTGTGACGGGATTTTACTGCCTCCGTTTGAATCAAAAGTAACGATATAGCTACCTTCTGACATATTATCCTTTGTCCATTTCGCATACAACGTTATGTCCGCCGTTACTTTATCTTTTGTAAAATCCCATGCATTTTTAAGCTCTGCATCCTTATACCAGCCAGTAAATTGATAGCCATTCTTCACTGGAGTAGATGGGGCCTTCACTAGGTCGTTAAATCCAACTGTTTGCGGCGGTACTTCACTCCCATCATTGGAATCAAAAGTGACAGTGTTTAGATGCGTCCAGCCAGATCCTCCACCCGATGTGTTATCCTTTGTCCATTTCGCATACAACGTAACATTTTGGGTCACTACCTCTTTTGCAAAATCCCATAACACTGTCAATTCTTTATCTTTATACCAGCCGTCGAATGTATAGCCTTCCTTCTTTGGAGCAGCTGGCGCTTTCACTAATTCGTTATATCCTACTGTTTGTGATGAAACTTCGCTTCCTCCATTGGAATCAAAAGTAACAACATAACTTACTTTAGACCATTTAGCGTATAGCGTGATATCTTTTTCCACTACATCTTGATCGAAATCCCATGCTTCTGTCAGCCCTTTATCTTTATACCAACCCGCAAATGTGTACCCTTCTTTTACCGGATTGGATGGGGCTTTCACTAATTCACCAGGTTCCACCGATTGGGATGGTACCTTGCTTCCTCCATCGGAATCAAAAGTAACGATATAGCTTACTTTCGACCACTTGGCGTATAGCGTGATATCTTTCGTTACTAAATCTCGATCAAAATCCCAAGCTTCCGTCAGCCCTTTATCTTTATACCAACCCGCAAATGTGTACCCTTCTTTTACCGGATTGGATGGGACTTTCACTAATTCACCAGGTACCACCGATTAGGACGGTACTTCGCTTCCTCCATCGGCATCAAAAGTGACAGTGTAGCTTATTTTCTTCCATTTAGCATATAACGTGATATCTTTTTTCACTACATCTTGATCGAAATCCCATAATTCTTTCAGTTCTTTATCCTTATACCAACCTTCAAATGCGTAGCCTTCTTTCACTGGATTCGATGGAGCTTCCATTATTTCGTTATATGCTACCATTATCGATGGAACTTCACTTCCCCCATTGGCATCAAAAGTAACAACATAATGGCTCCACTTTGCATAAATTGTCATCGGTTGTACTACTGAGTAACTCCAAACTTTTGTAAAATCCTCATCTTCAAACCAACCCAAAAACGTTCTCCCTTCCTTTTTTTGTGGATTGAATGGAGAATTTTTCTCAGACCATTGGAAATTATGTGTACCAGTAAACGTTACAAAATCAAGACTGTTATTATAAAAAGCATTACTTTTAATCTCTGTAACACTTTCTGGAATTTCTACACTTGTTATCGAATTTCCATTGAAAGCTGAAAATCCTATTGATGTAACACCTGATGGAATCTCTATACTTGTTAACTTATTATTAGTAAATGCAAAATCCTTTATCGTTGTTACGCTAGATGGAATCTCTACGTTTGTTAATCGATTATTTAAAAACGCGGCTGCCTCTATTGTCTTAACGCCATCCGGAATTTTTACACTTGTTAATTGATTGTCAAAAAATGCACTTTGCCCTATTGTTCGAACGTTCGGCGGAATATCCACATTCGTTAATTTATTACTAGAAAATGCAAGTTCCCCAATCGTTTTCACACTTGACGGAATCTTTACACTCGCTAGACTCTTACCAGAAAATGCTCCATTCCCTATTTCTATAACGGGTTTGCCCCGGATTTCATCAGGTATATTAATATAATCCTTTGATATACCAAAATAATGCTTAGTAATAGCAACACCATCGCCAAGATCCTTTATTATAAAAGCATCTTCTGGTGGTGATTTGTTTTCATCATCCTTTAGAATATTTTCATCTTTTAAATTTCTCGATTGTACAATATCAGTTTCATTGTTGCTTGTCGCATAAACAGATAGATTACCCAATGACAATTGAGAAAAGATTAAAAGGATAATCATTAAAAGTAAACTTGCTTTTTTCATTTCGAAATCTCCTTTCAATGCATTGAAAATATAACAAAGGATAATTACCTTTAAATGGCAAACCTTTATTTCGTTTATCAAAAACTAACAATTATCAAAAAAACATGCAAATCAACTTTTGCTTACTTTTGAACATATTTTGATAATCATTTTTCTTGAATTTTTGTGCTAAGTTATGTATGTGCTTCTTATTCCACTTTCGCTGCAAAAAAAGAATCTGCTCGTTCCTGTAGCTTGTAAGTTAAGCAAATTCCTTCTAAACATACAAGGCATGCACTTACTAACTCAGAAAATGAGCAGATTCTTAATTTTATAACTACGGACCTAAGCCCTTTTACTTCTACTTAAGCTGTAACACTTGTTTTACTATTTCGATTGTCATCATCGTTACCTTTATGCTGCGTTACATATTGAATAATAAACATAACAATAAAGATTGCTAAGCCAGCCCAATCCGAGAGTTTTTCTGGATAGATCAGAAGTAAACCCGCTGCAATCGCAATAATGCGTTCAAACCAAAGCATTTTTCGATACCAATAACCGATTACTCCCGCACCTATGGCTACCATTCCTGTAATGGCCGTAATTACTACCCATATAATTTCAGGTATAGTTGTATCAATCATTAGCAATGCAGGTGAAAATACAATCATATACGGAATAATAAACGCTGCAATAGCAAGCTTCGCTGAGTTTACACCTGTTTTAATTGGATCTCCACCAGAGATTCCCGAAGCCGCAAAAGCTGCAAGTGCAACAGGCGGGGTTATATCGGCAATAATACCAAAGTAGAATACAAAGAAGTGTGCCGATAATAAAACAACTACTGGTACTAATTCCTGTGGTGTATTCGGTGATAATAATGCTACGATCGCAGGAGCAGCAATTGTTGATGTAATTACATAGTTCGCTGTTGTCGGAGCCCCCATCCCAAGAATTAGGGAAGCAATCATCACAAAAATCAGCGTTAAAATAATACTACCACCAGCTAATTCCACTAAACTATTAGCTAAACTTAAGCCAAGACCCGTTTTCACAACAACACCTACGATAATACCCGCACAAGCTGTTGCCGCTACAACACCAAGTGCTGTACGAGCCCCTTCAACTAATGCATCAATAATATCCATTGGTTTTAAACGTGTTTCCTTATTAAACATAGCAACGCCAATAGAAATAAGAATACCGTAAAGCGCTGCATGCATTACTGGTGTACCTGTTAACATTAAAACGATGATAGAGATTATCGGTAATAGAAGGTAAATTTTCTTAAATACCTCTCGACGATTTGGCATCTGATCATCACGTAAGCCTTTTAAACCTACACGTTTCGCTTCGAAGTGAGTCATAATCCAAATACCTGTAAAATAAAGCAATGCAGGTATCGCAGCCGCCTTCGCAATATCCCAATACGTAATTCCGCGACCGATAAATTCAACCATTAAAAACGCTGCCGCACCCATAATCGGAGGCATTAACTGCCCACCTGTAGATGCCGCCGCCTCAACTGCACCCGCAAATTCTTTACGGTACCCTAGCTTTTTCATCATTGGAATCGTATAGGATCCAGATGTTACAACATTCGCTACAGAGCTTCCTGAAATCGTACCTTGAAGTGCACTAGAAAAAACCGCCACTTTTGCAGGACCACCAATTAATTTACCCGCAAGAGATACCGCTAAATCATTAAAGTATTGGCCAACACCTGTTTTGACAAGGAATGCTCCAAAAAGTAAAAACACAAAAATAAATGTGGCTGAAACACTAATTGGTGTTCCAAAAATCCCATCTGTCGTAAAATACATGAGATTAACAATACTCTCAATATCTTGCCCTCTGTGCGCCATAAAATCTGGGAAATACGGTCCGAAATAGGCGTATATTAAGAAACATATAGCAATGATGGTAATCGGTACACCTACTGCACGACGGGCTGCTTCAAGCACCAACACGACCGCTATGAGACCTACAATAAAATCTGTTTGCGTAATGGTACCGTTACTATTAACAAGCTCTGTATAATTCATTGTCCAATACGAACCTACTACAATGGATAATACCGCTAAAATATAGTCGAACCACGCTATTTTATTCTTTGCTGCTTTTTTTCGAGCAGGGAATAGCAAGAAAATTAGGGTCAAACCAAAACCTAAATGTATCGTACGCTGAATTTGCGCTGGGAATTGGCCTTTAATTGCCGTGTAAAGCTGGAACAATGAAAACGCTAGTAGTCCAAAGAAAATGACATGCTTCATAATGCCCGATACCGTTCGGACATTGGATTCAATATCATATTTCTCAAGTATCGCTTGTTGCTCTTCAGCTGATATTTGTTCGAATTCTTCTTTTTTTACTTCGTCGTTTGATTTATGCTGTGTCGTCATTTCATCCTTACTCCTTTCCATTGTTCATAAAGTGATAAACGCTTCACCTCAAATAAATAGGATTTTCCCCTTTGTAAGTCTTTTTTTAAATCGTATTCATAATTCTCGTAATCTAATACAAGGTCTAAATCCAAATCGGCAATATAAATCGTAAAATTTTCAATGACTTCATTGTCAAACTGCAAAAAATACTTACCATCGCGTTCTGTTAATGTTTGATTTTTTTCTGCATAGCTCGGCATGCCGATTGCTAAACTTTCATACTCCATCCCTAACATTTGAATACGTGTTCCATCTATGTATTTATAATGTTCGAGTACATCCGTTTTATGGATAGAGTGAGTATATCTAATTTCAAATGTATCCTCAGTTGTCAGTGGTATATAATGCACTATCGGATCATTTATACGTGTTTCCGTAAATGCGAATACCTTTTGAAGAGGAAGAAAAATGACGATACTAAAGCAAATACATAAAAAAGCTAAAACAATTATTAATGTTCTCTTTCGCACTGCATCTGTTCCCCCACATCAATTATGCCCCGGCATAAATTCAGTGACATCCGCCTGAGGCTTTAACTTCTTTCAGCGATTGTCTTTTGTACCGAAAGCTTAGCGACAGGTACATGTGTTACCCGCCGAAAGAAGTTAAAGCTATTCGCTATTACTAACGACGTAGACTTAACGGAAGAAAAGAGACTCGAAGCTTTACGCAATCCGAGCCTCTTCGTATTAAGAAAATAACTTTTTACTCGCTATAAGCTATAGTTTGATAAAATCCAAACCCGAATGTTCCGTTATTTCTTTTCATCAAAGTATTTTTGAGCACCTGGGTGAACATCAATACTAATACCGTCTAAACCTGTCTTCGCTTTGATAAATGCCCCTTTAGCGTGAGAAATTTTACCTGTGTTATCATAAATAGCTTTCGTCATCGAATAAACAACATCTTCTGGAAGATCTTTTTTAACAGCTAGCATCGCCAGTACTGAAACTGTTTCAGTATCATTTGCAATACCATACGTACCTTTTGT
Source organism: Lysinibacillus sp. NPDC056185 (assembly GCF_047737915.1). NCBI lineage: Bacteria > Bacillati > Bacillota > Bacilli > Caryophanales > Bacillaceae > Lysinibacillus > Lysinibacillus sp. NPDC056185. The sequence continues at coordinate 25,820 of NZ_JBLLLQ010000033.1, read as the reverse complement.
TACTGTATCTTTTGCATAGTAAGGATATTTAGCAATTAACTCATCTGCTTTACCAGCATCCATACCGATAATATTCACTTTAGTTGTCGCGTTTAATGCCTCTACTGCACTAGTTGGTGTACCTGCAGTGATAAACGCTGCATCGATTTGGCCAGATTGAAGGCCGTCAGTAGACTCACCAAAGTCAAGGTTTTGTGCTTTGATATCATCCATTTTTAGACCATGAATTTCAAGTAATTGTTCAGCATTTGCGTAAGTTCCAGAACCTGGCGCACCTACAGAAACCTTTTTCCCTTTTAAATCAGCGTATGATTTAATGCCTGATGCTTCAGTCGTTACTAATTGTACTGTTTCTGGATAAAGTGCACCTAAAGCAGCAATTGAATCGATTTTTTTGCCATCAAACATAAATTTTCCTTCAGTAGCGTAATAAGCAATATCTGATTGTACAAATGCAATTTCACCTTTACCATCTTGCAAAGCCGTCATGTTGGCAGCAGATGCTTGAGATACTTCAGCAGTTGTTTTAATGCCCGTTTCTTTAGAAATAAAATCAGCAAACGTTCCACCTAGTGCATAGTAAGTACCTTGCGTTCCCCCTGTTAATAAGTTCAAAAAGTTAATGTCGGATGATGACTTTTCAGACGACGCCGAATCTCCTTTATTCGAGTCCTTTGAACCTGTTCCGCTATCAGACCCACACGCAGCCAAAATCAATAGCGTAAAGGCACTTAATAGCATTAATAACCTGAATTGTTTTTTCTTCATAGTAACCTTCCCCCTTTGGTTAAAAATAAGAATCTATTTAAAATTATCAAATATAGTATAATAATGTCAATCTATTTATTGTAAATTCAGTCTTTTATAATTATGCTATTTCTCTTAAATACTCATTATTCCCAACGTTTATCAATATCTCCTTCACACTAAATTTATCTACATTAAGCTATCAAATTCTTTTTTTCAAGAAAACATTTTTAGTTTCTACATGTATGAAAAATGCATATTTTATTTTTATCTTTTATAAAAATGTATGTTATGTATATAAGTTTAGTGGAGGCTGGGCGACTCCTTAGGGATTAGCAATAGAGGAACGAAGGCTAAAACCATCACATCCTGTGATAACGCCTTCGTGACCAACATCGTGTTGGCCCGAGACCCCGCAGCGAAGCAGATGTTTTTTGTGCGAAAGCGAAGCGACAGCAACAACTGTTTTGTCTGTGCGAAAGCGAAGCGACAGCAACAACTGTTTTGTCTGTGCGAAAGCGAAGCGACAGCAACAACAAAGCGCCCAGCCGGAACGGAAATCAACCCTACGTTATGATGACGAGTTATTTTTTCCATAGACCAAAGTGGTTGATTTCAGGAAATTAATCATTTGTTGTCGATTTTTACCCCCAAAACAAAAATACTGTATCTAAAGTGTTTTACTCCAGATACAGTCGATTCAATTTCCTTATTGAATAATGCCACAAGCAATTCTAGCACCAGAATTACCAGAAGGATCTGTTTTATAATCATCCTCAGATTCATGAATGATTAATGTAGTGCCTCCATCACGTAACAATGAGTTAGCAGCATCTTTTTCTAAAGTTAACCCTTCAGCTAAGAAATTCAGATCAACTTTACCATCTTCTCCAACCTCTAAATTCGGAAGATCTCCTAAATGATATCCCTTAGGATTATCCTTCCCATGCTCTTTACTCGTTGGATTAAAATGAGGACCTGCCGATTCAAATGTTGGTGGTTCACACTTCCCAACGGAGTGAATATGAATGCCATGTTTTCCGGCTGGCAATCCTGATAGTGCGAGTGTCACCTTAACCCCATTATCCTCTTCCTCAAAATATGCATTGCCGTAGCTTTCATTATTTTTACCAATTACTTTCGCAGTTGCAGTTGGTCCTGAACTTGCGTTAACTGCCACTTTTTGCTCCTTCTTTTCAAAGAAACTACAACCACCGACAAATACTAATAAAGAAATAATTATTAAGCTCATTTTTTTCATGAAAATACCTCCTCTATTTCAGATGGTTGCCAACAATCCTTCCACTTATGCAATTCCACTGAGAATTTTGTGAATTGTTGGTTACAGAGTAAACTTTGTACACTTGGCTTTTAATCAATGTTGATTCTTAAAAACAATGCAAAATAAAAGGATATCTCCAACCTAAGGAGACACCCTTCCACTTACATTAATTTAAAATTTTTACAGTTACACTTTTGACGCCCCACTGACGAGCTTGTCCCTCGGTAGGAATAAATACGTCAATTTTATTACCTTTTATCGCTCCGCCAGTATCTGCTGCAATTGCTTCTCCGTAACCTTCAACCCAAACTCTTGTACCAAGAGGAATTACACGCGGATCTACAGCAATTACCTTTAAGTTTGGATTCGATCTGATATCTGTTCCATTAGCTGTAATCCCCGAACATCCTTCACAATACGCTGTATAGGCAGTTGCTCGCATAGTTAACGTTTTGCCTGTATTTGTTGGAGCACTCACTGTATTTGTTTTTGTGCTCGATGTCGTTACTTTCTTTTTACTTGATGTCGTTGCCACTTTTGTAGTTTTGCTTTCGGCAGTTTTAGGTTTTGCCGCTGATGCTTTGATAGCTAATGATTCACCTACATAAATTAGATCGGATGGAAGGTCATTCCATTCCTTTAATTCTTGCACTGACACTCCATTTACGCGCGCAATTGTAAATAATGTATCCCCGGCCTCAACGAAATGTTGATCACTATCAAATTTCGGCTCGACTACATTTAAATCTTGCTCTGGATAAAACCATGTCGAGTCTGTCTCATTCAGTGGCTCATAATCTCCTAAAGATAAATTGTAAATTTTCGAGACTCCCCACAATGTATCGAATGGCCAAAAAGAGATTTTGTCCTTAGCAAATGATGGACTAGCAAATAAACCTAATCCCAAGATTAATGTTCCAGCTAAAGCTAAAGCTTGTTTTTTCATATTTTATAACCTCCATATTTTAATACTTTGCAATCTGCTGCTAGCACACTAGAGTTAGGTTCTTTTATGCAAGCAATACTAGAGAATGCAATTAATAACTCAGGACAACGGACCTGATATTACGAATTATTACTATAAAGGAGGAAAAATATACAATATCGATTATATTTTTGGTAAATTGAACAATTTTAAGGTAAAACTACTGCAAAACTATTTGCAATTTTTATATGTTGGAAAATCAGTGCTTTTATCCGATAATATGGTAAAGGAGGAATGTAGGGTGGAAGTTAATACAATAATGTCTTCTCAGATTATGGAGCTACAACAAACTGTACAAATGAGTGTTATGCAAAATGCGCTCAATCTAAATACTGCAGCTGCTATCAATTTATTAAAAGATCTGCCACAGCAACAAGTGGCTATACATCCACATAAGGGGTCAGTTATTGATATTTCGATTTAACCTACTTCACTACATATCAATTATTCCTCGGCATAATTGTAGCTGTCGCTTTGCTCTCGCTACAGAAAACATTTGCTGAGAGAAGTTAAAATTAATATTTGAAAGTTGGTGCCCTTTTTGATTCGAGTGATAGTAATGGATGATGAGCCATTAGCTCTTATAAATATGGAGAAGAAGTTAAAAGAATTTAATTCAATAGAGGTCATTAAATCTTTTACAACTGTAAAAGATTTGCTGGCAGAGGGACCGAGCTTGGATTTTCAAGTAGCATTTTTAGATGTTGAAATGCCCGGCATGAACGGATTAGAGATTGCACAGCTATTAAAAGAATGGAACAAGAATATTTTTATTGTATTTGTCACTGCGTATCGGGACTATGCTGTTCAAGCATTTGAAATTCACTCCATAGACTATTTACTAAAACCTATTTCAAAAGCTCGTCTAGAGACAACTATTAACAGAATCCAAGAACTCCTTCACCTAGAAAATAAATCAACTCCTATACAAATACGAAATAAACCCGCTCTTGCAATACAATGCTTTGGAGGATTCGTTGTTTTATACAATAACAAAGCCGTCCATTGGAGAACGCTTAAAACAAAAGAATTATTTGCCTTTCTTTTTTCCAACCTAAATAGCCAAGTCCCTCGTGATACAATCATCGATGCTTTATGGGCAGATACGGAATTAAAAAAAGCGAGGGTACAGTTACATACAACAGTTTCCTATCTACGTACTACGCTTTCAACTTTGGGCTATTTAGAAGTCATACAGTATGCAAATGGCTGTTATATTTTGCAAATAGAGGATTTTCAATGTGATGTCCATGACTTAGAGCATATTTTAAATGCTAAAGCAGAGACTGGAAAGATTGATGTAGAGAGGGCTGAGGCACTAATACAAAGCTACCAAGGTGAGTATATGGCCACCTTAGATTATCCCTGGATTACTAGTAAAGCAAATTTTATGAACAACAAATTTACTCTTTTACTTCATGATTTAGTAGAGCATTATACAGAAATTCATGATGTTAAGAAACGAGAGCAAATTTTACTTTTAACAATAGACCATAATCCATATTCCGATAAAACCATACAGCAGCTAATAAAGCACTATATAGAAGTGGATAATCGAGCAAGTGCAGTGAAGGTTTACAATACCTTTAAAAGTACCTTGTTAGCAGATCTCGGTATTTTACCAGAGCAAGAAACGACTGAGCTATTTAACGCTATATCTGTCGGAAACTAAGAGACCATCGAGAAGATAACTCTCGATGGTCTCTTATCTCGTATTCATTTCACCAGTAATGAAAATCAACTGTCTTACCACCATAGCGTGGGGTTGATTTCCGTTCCGACTTATATACTAACATGCGTTTTGCAAATATCATTTACGGTATTCATTCGAATCAACAGACCTTTATTTAATATTAATTGTAAAAGAAAAAATTTATTATTTGAGTTTGGCTGATATTCATTTGATTAATTCTCCAGATAATTCTTCGACGACACAGATACAATTCTTTCCTGACTGTTTCGCCTTATATAATGCCTTATCTGCCATTGTAATGATCTGATTAGCAGTCTTAATATTTGCTGTAAATGCTGTAATGCCGGCAGACATTGTCACTGGCCTTCCACATGCCGTATCTAACAAGGCCTGCTTAATGCGTACATTCTCCGCCAATTCTAATGCTACATCTATTGTCGTGGATGGTAATATAACCATAAACTCTTCCCCACCATATCGAAAACACATACCCTGTTGCTCAATGGCCTTCTGCATATGATTTGCGAAAGCTTTTAAAACTTCATCCCCTACAGTATGTCCATATGTATCATTTATACTTTTAAAGTCATCTAGATCTATTAACACTACTGTATGTGGCACTGTATTGACGATTAGCTCATTTAAAATTTGATCCATCCTTCTACGGTTAGGAATTCCCGTTAAGGAGTCTAAATTCAGTTGACTCGTTAAATCAAATATTTCGCTTTCCGAACTTATGACCATGTTTTGTACTACTTTTTTTAATGAATGTGCTTCGTAATACCAGTCATCCATTTCTTCAAGCTTCTGTACTTCTTCTCTCTCCACGCTAGTAGAAAGCTTTTTTAAAGGTCGTGCAATTTTGAAAGCAAGCCATACAGCTACCACAAGTACTGCAACTAACCATAATAGTAAAGAAACGATTATACTTTTTATGAACGCACTAAATGAAACAACTCTTTCATCAAGTAACTTGTCAACCACTTGCACCATATAAGGTTCAATCGACTTATCTTGATTTGGTTCCATCTGTTTTTTTTGTACGTATCTCTCCGTGATTACTGAAACTTCCTTCACATAATTTTCCTGCATGGCAATCTTATTTTGCATAAGAATGTCGTTAAAATTTCGATAGCTACTCCAAATACTAATACTAGCAGTCGCAAGTACAACAATTACCGTCATACTAACAATAACAAACGATAACTTTAACTTGAATTTTCCCACAATAGATCATTTCTCCCATTGAGATGATTTTTTGTTAAATTTTAATACGCTTTAACTCACAAATTATTTATTCCTTCATCATACGTCACGCCTCTTAAAAAAAACTTAAACTAATGACTCTCCCTCAAAATATGTACTTGACTGCACAGTAAAAAGGGGTATCAAATCTCACGCTACGCCCTCAGGGAAACAAGTAGCCTGTAGCCTGTAGCGAAAATCAGCTCCCCTATCCTTTCTGATTAGTCTGAAAGTAACACTTTTAAAAATTTCTTATTTCCATTTTCTAAATTTCATGGCATGGTAAATATAGTGCTTTTAACTTCTTTCAGCAGATGTCTTTTGACCGAAAGCGCAGCGACAGGTACAGATGTTTTCTGTAGCGAAAGCGCAGCGTCAGCTACAGAAATTAAAGCCTCCGGCGGATGTCACAGAATCGGAAATGAGTTAATAAAGGATGTTAGCCTAAAATCATCGCATCCATGCGATAAAGGCTAACTGACCTGCATCAGTGCTGTGTTGCTGTCGCTTCGCTTTCGCACAGACAAAGACACGTTGCTGCCGCTACGTTAGCACTACGCTTTCGCACAAAAAACATCTGCAGGCCTAAGCACAAAGCCGATTCCGGACGCAATTATGCCGAGGCATAATTGATTACAAGAAGAAATTTTGGAGGTTCTTATGTCACTGTTGAAAAAAGCGACTATACGACATTCACTTTTCATTTTTTTAATTTTCATATTGCTTACTACCCTTCGTTTACTTTGGCTAGCATACTTTCTCCCTTCAAGTAATCAACCGATTGCCCAGGAAGGTATATTTGATATACGGGATCAGCAGTTATCCGACGAAGAAGTTCTTAACTTAGATGGTGAATGGCTCTATTATCCCGGATCATTAATAGATCCCTTAAACATCAATACCCAATCATTTGAACAAACTACCCGAACGGTTCCCATGCGAGATTCAAAGACAACGATACAACGATATGGTACATACCGTTTAAAAATCTTACTCAATCACGATGCTCCCGAAGATCATCGTTATGCCGTTCGGATTCCTGCAGTGTCGACTGCTTCAGCATTATATATTAATGGGAAGTTGGTTGAACAATCAGGGAAAGTAGCTACTGATTCACATAGTCATAAAGGTCAAGCCGCTCCTTATACTCTTTACTTTACAAATAAGCAACCTGAAATTGACTTAATTTTACATGTATCTAATTTTGATACATCAGTAAGTTCCAACATTGATAAAAGAGTTTTATTTGGCTCTGCTTCTGCTATGGCACATCACCAAATGATTAACGATCTATCTCTTGCAACAATTTCGATAACGCTCATATTGTTCGCACTTTTTAGCACCCTTGTGTTCTTTTTTATTAATCCAAAGCCAATTGTTTTACTGTTCACAGTAGGTTTTCTTTTGCCTTTAGCAGATGAATTAATTTCATATGACCAATCTATTATCACTTGGTTACATCTCGATTATGTATGGTCATTTAAGCTATCTACTATCATTTATCTCGGGTCTTCTTTTTTCTTTATCCAATTTATGCGTGTTTTACTAGTCACATATCATAATGCTAAATGCTTTCAGTGGCTCTGTGCTTTCTATTTCCTTTCAGCATTTTTCACTGTCGTCTTACCGATTGATTGGTTATTCGCAATAAATCCTTTTTACTTTATACTTTATGTCGTTTCATTTTTATTTGTAGTAGTACTCGCTTTAAGAGAGTATCTTGAAGATCAAAAACAGAGCACTGCTTTTATTGCATTGACGGCCCTTGGTGCAATGAATGGCATCATATGGGCGTATATCAAATCCATCTATGTTTTTGATATACCCATGTATCCGTTCGATTATTTATTTGTCATGCTCGGTTTTTCGGGTTATTGGTTTAAACGCTTTTTTGAAAATAAAGAGCAAATTAATCAATTGATTGCTAAATTACAAAAGGATGATGCATTAAAGGATGAATTTTTATCCAGTAGCTCACAAAAGCTGTGGGATCCCACGAATAAAATGATTACATTAGGACAGTCCATTTATGATAATCCAAACAATAAGCTTATGACTGATGATAAACACAACCTGAAGCATTTAATTGATATCGGGAGAAGCATGTCCTTTACGTTAAATGACATACTAGATTTTACTCGTTTAAAGGAAGGTAATTTACATCTCCATAAAAAGAACGTTAGCATCCAAAGTATAGTTTATGGTGTTTTTGACATGTTACGCTTTGTAATAGGCGGAAAACAGATTCAAATGAATTCAACGATTCCTAGGGCATTCCCTAATGTAATGGTTGATGAAAATCGATTGATTCAAATTCTTTTTAATCTCCTACACAACGCCATTAAATATACGAGTGCAGGATCTATAAAAATCAGTGCCCATATAGAAAATAATATGGCTGTCATCCACATTCGTGACACCGGGTTAGGAATGGATGATGATATCCAAAGTCGTCTATTTTCCCCTTACGAACAAGGCAATGACAACAATGATGGAATTGGTCTCGGTTTATTAATTTCAAAGAAGCTCATCGAATTACATGGTGGAACTTTGCGAATACATTCTATTCCTAACAAAGGATCAGATGTCTATTTCACTTTGCCATTAGCAGAAGGAGACTTTAATGAGGAGCAATCCTATATAGAGGAAGAAGACATACATATTCCTATTGAAGAACATATTTCCCCGCCGACAATGGAAAAGCAATTTAAAATTTTAATGGTCGACGATGATCCGGTAAACTTAACAATTATGCGAAGTTTATTTGCAACACCAGAATATGCTGTTACTACAGTTACTTGCAGTGAAAAGGCATTAGAAGTGCTACAGCAAGACGATTGGGATTTAGTCATTATCGATGCGATGCTACCATATATATCTGGCTATGCGTTAATTGAAAGTATTCGAGAACACTACTCATTACTTGAATTGCCTGTCTTATTACTAACAGCTCGTAGTTATTCCGAGGATGTCTATACTGGTTTCGCCCATGGTGCAAATGACTATGTTACGAAGCCTATTAATTCATTAGAGTTAAAGGTAAGGAGCAGAGCCTTAATCGATTTAAAATATAGTATCAATCAACGACTGCATTTGGAAACAGCTTGGCTTCAGGCCCAAATACAGCCTCATTTTTTATTTAATACATTAAATTCAATTGCATCACTAAGTACAATCGATACAGATCGAATGGTTGACTTAATGCATCATTTTGGTGAGTATCTACATGCAAGCTTTGATGTGAGGAATTTACAGCGGGTAGTGCCACTTAAGGATGAGTTAGAACTAGTACGCTCATATCTCTATATTAATCAGCAGCGTTTTGGGAACTTACTAAACATTGAATGGGATTTAGATGACAATATTAATATTGAAATTCCCCCTATCTCCTTACAAACTTTAATCGAAAATGCAATTTGTCATGGAGTATTGAAACAGGAAGAAGGCGGTACGGTTTGTATCCGTATAAAGGATTTTCAGGATCATGTAGCAGTAAGTGTTGTAGATGATGGCGTTGGGATTGATCCAAGTATATTAGATGAACTACAATCCAGTAGTAATTCGCCAAACACTGGCGTAGGTCTACGTAATACAGATTTACGTCTTAAAAGGATTTACGGACAGAGGTTACAAATTAAAAGCACATTAAATGAAGGAACAACTGTCACCTTCCATATTCCTAAAAAATAAATGAAAGAGGTCATCACCTTCCCAATAGGGTTTGTGGTGGCTCTTTTTTATAGTTTCAAGTTACAATTATTGTATTCAATGAATAATATTAATGGATTTCTAAAAATCAGGGTACATTAAAAATATATAAATAAAGAAGGCTGCTCACCATAACGTAGGGTTGATTTCCGTTCCGACTGAGCGCTTTGTTGCTGCCGCTTCGCTTTCGCGCAGAGCAAAGCTTCCTGGGGGCGTCCGATGAGCCGCTTCACTCGCCGCGCTCGCTCCAGGGTCTCATCTGTGACGCTAATCCCCAAGGAGTCGCCCAGTCTCCACTCCAATCAACCAATATACCTTCGTATATTTTAACAAAATACCCATTTTTTAGTAATAGTCTATAAAGAAAGGTCGATACTATGTACAAAATATACATAATAGAGGACGATATCAATATTTCAAAAATTATTGTGGAGCATTTATCAAAATATCAATTTGAATGCTATACCGTTCAACAATTTAATCATGTAGTAGAAGAATTTCAAGCTATTCAACCTCATCTCGTTATTATGGACATTAACCTACCAACCTATGATGGATACTTTTGGTCGCGCAAAATCCGTCAGCTATCCAACTGCCCGATTATCATTGTATCTGCTCGTGTGAATGATATCGATCAAGTGCATGGGATTGAAAATGGTGCGGATGATTTTATCACTAAGCCCTTCTCACTAGATGTATTTATGGCAAAAGTGAATGGGCTTATTCGCCGTACATACGGAGAATATGCTTCCTCCGAATCTAATTCAATATCAATTACTAATACAACGTTAAATTCCAATACAGTTCGCCTTTACACCGAGAAACACGAGAGCCTTTTAACGTTAAAAGAAATGCAGCTTAGCAAATTACTATTTGAAGCTTATCCTAATGTTGTTCCTCGTCAAAAATTGTTAAGTGCCATTTGGGATGATGAATCCTTCGTTGAAGAAAACACTTTATCTGTTAATATTGGTCGATTACGCAAAAAATTCGAGGCTATCCAATCTAGACTAGAAATTAAAACAATTCGTGGACTTGGTTATCAATTAGTGGAGGCAGAAGAATGAAGCTGTTCTTTCGAGATCATGTAAGTGTCATCATTCTTTATTGTGTAAGCTTTCTATTATTACCTTGGATCATTCATTCATTAGATGATTTATCTTCACACTATCTTTATTTTATCTTTCTCGTTAGCTTCCTATTTACCATTTGGTTGATCGGACGTTATTATCGCAGAAAAAAGCTCTATGTTCATTTACAGAACAGCACATTAACAAACGATGACCTCCATCTGTATGAACCACAGGCTATGATTGAGCAAGCCTATAGCCAAAAACTACGGCAAATGCAATATTTATACTTAACACAGCAACAACATTTAGAGGAGCAAGGAAAAGAAAAGCAACTTGTACTTTCACATTTTGCCCATCAAATGAAAACGCCATTGTCGGTTATTCAACTGATGATCCAATCGAATGCAAATAGCCAATCCGAGCATTTGCAAATAATTAATCAAGAATGCGATAAGCTGACGTTTACCCTTAATCAGTTACTAACTTATGAACGTACGTCCAATCTTGTGGCGGATTTAAAAATAGAAGCACTCTCATTAAAAGATCTTATTAAGGAAGTTGTGAACGATTTAAAGGATTATTTCATTGCCAAAGAAGTTTTTCCAAAAGTGACGCTTGTTGAAAATACTATTATTTATTCAGATCGAAAATGGTTAAAAATTGTGCTGTATCAAATCATCAATAACGCCATTAAATACGGTGAGTCCGAAAGTTCTATTCAAATTATTTATGACGAAGCTACTTTACGCATTCAAAACTACGGAGATACGATTCCTGAGAATGAAATTTCACGTGTCTTTGATTTGTTTTATACAGGTATGAAAGGTAGAACGAGCGGTGAGGCAACAGGTATAGGCTTGTATTTAGTGAAAAAGATTTTAACTGAATTAGAGCACCCTTTTACTTTACAGTCCCATGAGTGCGTCACTACCTTTTCTATAGATTTTTCAAATAGCGTGAAAAAATCATCATTGTAAGCTCGTAATATGACAACTTTGTCATATTGACGTCATTTAACCAAATAGGTAAAATGCTACTCCTTCTTTATACTTAAGCTATTCAATCGAAGTAAGGGAGTTGTTGAAAGATGGGAAACTCAATCCTACAAGTGACCAATCTGCAAAAAGAATATATCGGGAAAATCACATATAAAGCATTGAATGGCATAGATTTTCAACTTGGTGAGAATGAATTCGTAGCCGTTATGGGGCCTTCTGGAAGTGGGAAAACTACATTTTTAAATAGCGTGTCAACTATCGATCGCCCTACTGTTGGTGAAATTCTTATAAATGGCAGAAATCCATATTCATTAGATGATGAAGAGCTTGCAAAGTTCCGTCGCTCAGAATTAGGCTTTGTTTTTCAAGATTTTAATCTTGTACACACATTAACGGTGAAAGAAAATATTTTATTACCGTTAACCTTAGATAGTTTACCTGCCGATAAAATGCAGCAACGACTTAAACATGTCTCTCAATTTCTAGGAATTGAAGAGCTTCTTTCAAAACGAATTTATGAAATTTCCGGTGGGCAAAAACAACGTGTAGCTATTGCTCGTGCGGTTATTCATGAACCGAGTTTACTGTTGGCAGATGAACCTACAGGAAATCTCGATTCAAAAGCAGTAAATGATGTCATGAATTTATTTAGTTCTATTCATACAGAACTGAAAACTTCCATTTTAATGGTGACACATGATCCTTATGTAGCAAGCTTCGCAAATCGTATTATATTCATTAAGGATGGTAAATTATATAACGAAATTCATCGTGGTCATAATCGTAAACAATTTTACCAGGAAATCATGGACACACTTGCTTTTTTAGGTGGTGGACAACATGAGCTTTAATCATATCGTTATCCAAAATATTTTACGTGATAAATGGACCTATGTTTCGTATTTCCTTAGCAGTATGTTTTCTATTATTATTTTCTTTCTGTTTACGGTTATTGTATTTCATCCAAGTCTTACAAGTTTAGATCCAGACTCAACACTTGGCCTTGCATTAATGTTAGCGAGTTTGCTCATCTATTTGTTTTCATTTATTTATATCGCCTATTCCATCATGGCCTTTTTAAAGAAGAAAACAAAAACACTAGGTATTTTTATGATTACTGGTGCATCCATGAAACAAATTCGTACGCTCGTTTTTCGTGAAAATATTCTTATCGGTGTATTGGCGATTATTACAGCAATCATTCTTGGGCTTGTCATTTCGCCACTCTTCTTAATGGGCGCCAAAGTTGTTTTAAACGCAGAAACTTTCGGTATGTATTTCCCTATGAAGGCAATCATGCTAACGATTGCTTTATTCCTTGTATTATTCGTTGTTATTTCAAAAGTAATGACAAGATTTATTAATAAAGAAGCTTCCATTCAACTATTAAAAAGTGATGTTGTCATCGAAAAGTCAATAAAACCACATTATCTTTTATTATTCATTAGTATTATGATTTCCATTGGTTTAGGTTGTTTTTTAAAAAGAGATCATGACATTGTCGGTAGTCTTTTCTATGTAGCTTTTTTCGTGAGTGTTCTTTGTACAATTTATTTAATCATCTCACAAGGAATGCGCTTCCTCCTAAAGGCTTTTGAGAGATCGTCAGCCTATATGAAACAAACGAATATGCTACTGGCTTCCAATCTGAATGCAAAAATGAAATCACACGCAAATATACTATTTTTAATCACTCTCTTGTTAAGCGGTGTGTTTTTAAGTACAAGCATTTTATTTAGCTCTTACTACAATGTTAAAAAAGATAGCGAAGAGAATTATCCATACAGTGTTCAGTATATTGCCACGCCTAAGGCTGATCCAAGTATGGTAGAAGCTGATATCGAAAGTATTGAAAAACAATTATCCACAGTGGATTCACATAAATTTTTTATTGAATTTAAATCGAATGAAGAACGTAGAATTGGTTATATGTCAGTTTCTGATTATAATTTGTTACACACTGAAAAAGAAAGCTTAGGTACAAATGAATTTATAGCAGTTGCTGGTAATCGTAAAACTTTGCCAATTACTAATGTAAGTGATGACACATATCTACAGCACTTTAAGCTTATATCTGTAAATGAAAAAAATCTATTAACAACAGGTTTCCAGAAAACGTATTTTATTGTGCCTGATAAAGTTTATAACAGCATCAAATATCCTGTCTACAAAGCCTATTTATTTGAGCTAGACAATTGGACGGCACATACAGAGTTGGCGAAAAAGATTATTAAGAATTTCCCACATATATATGAGGAACGTTATGTAACTTCAAAAATCGAATTGTATGACGCAGAGATGTTCACAAAAAGTGTTATGTTCTTTATCGGCTCTATGTTGAGCTTGATTTTCTTAAGTGCAGCTATGAGTATCCTCTACTTCTATTTACAAACGACACTTCTTCAGGAAAAAGAAAAGTATGCAGGCATAAGAAAACTCGGGCTATCTAAAAAAGAGTTATTCACTGTTGTTTCTAAAGAGTTGGCAATCCTTATATTTGTACCATTCGCGATAGCCATTACGATGTTATTCGCTACATTATTTGCCATGCGAACAATGGTTTCAGCAGCATTTTTACAAGTCTCTATGATGAGCTCTTTATGCTTCTTTGCCCTGTTCTTCGTTAGTTATATTTTTATTCGCAAAAGCTATTTCAAACGCTTGCTTAGTCTATAATGAAAAAAATCGCACCCTTTGTGGAGTGCGATTTTTTTCATAAGACAAATACTTCTTACCAAAGCACAGGCTTTGCTACCATTAGCCATAACATAATTAGCAATAACAAAATGTACATCCATGCTTTGCGATGTAACAATGAAGCGAATTTTTGCTGGTCATAGGCAGGTGTATTAAATGTCTGTAGAGTCGGTTTGAACGCTCTTGCTAAAAAAACAATGGAAGCTAACATCACAAGAAATGTAAGAACAATCCACGAGGTGCTCCAATGATAACCCGCATGCCACATTAATAAAATACCGGATGCAACAAGGACATGCCCCGAATGCTTGACGATCGTAATTGCTCCTTTAAAAGCTTCAATATATGGTGACATTTCAATATGGGATGCTGTACGCATTTTCTTAACAATTGTTAAAACAACGAACAAAGGCCCAATCGAAAGAATGGCACTTAAAATATGTATGTAAAGAAGAAGTGTATAAATTGAAATCACGGTGCATACTCCCTTTTAATCAATTTTCCTCATTATAGCACCAACATAAGCGTGCTTTATCGTCAATTGTGAATCCTTTGTAAACGCAAAATGAATCATTGTTAAGTTGTTTGAAATTTGCACAAAGAGGGTATGGATTATAGTAACATGCACATATAGACCAAAAAGGAGTGATTTTTATAGGAATTCATCATTTTTTTACAAGTCTTAATGATCTAGAGCGTATTATTCGTTGCCCTGGACGCTTCAAATTTGAAGAGCACAATGTGGCTGCTCACTCTTGGAAGGTATCGCAGTATGCGATGTTCTTTGCCACACTTGAAGAAATGAACGGAGCTACGATCAATTGGAAATCATTATATGAAAAAACCATTAACCACGACTTTGCTGAAGTATTTATCGGTGATATTAAAACTCCAGTAAAGCACGCGAGCCCAGAGCTTAAACAAATGCTTGCACATGTGGAAGAAAAAATGATGGAGAAATTTATTATTGATGAGATCCCACAAGAGTTTCAGGCTGTCTTCTTTGAGCGCATGAAAGAAGGTAAGGATAAAACTATAGAAGGTCTTCTACTCGAGTTTGCTGATAAGCTTGACCAATTCTACGAAGCCTTTGCTGAGTTAAAACGTGGAAACACAGATAAAGAATTTGTGCATATGTATCAATCAGCCCTTTCCAAGATTTTAACTATTCCTCTTGAAGCGTCGGTTCACTATTTCCGTACTGAGATTCTGAAGGATGCTGTGAAGGAAAAAACACATATTGATATTCAAGCTTTGACCAATGAAGTATTAACATCAAATTAATAAGGTGCATGTAAGTTTTCCGAACGAATTAACTCACGGAAGGCTTTTTTTATTTTCATCAATTATGCCTTGGCATAATTGCGTCTGGAATCGGCTTTGTGCCTAGGCCTGCGTGATGCAGGTCAGTTAGCCGTTATCGCATGGATGCGATGATTTTAGGCTAACATCCTATGTGAACTCCTTTTCGATTCCGTGACATCCGCCGGAGGCATTAACTTCTTTCAGCGGATGCTTTTTGTACCGAAAGCGTAGCGACAGGTACAGATGTTTGGACACCCGCTGAAAATTAACTTAAACCCGCATTCATCTGCTGAAAGAAGTTAAAAAGTCGTATAATGGAAGGAGATCGATTGGAGGGAAGCTTTTGTCACAGGAATGTTCAATTGTAGAGGATTTATGGCCTTTGTATAAAAAACAAGCGCTCCAAGCAACTACTGTCGAATTCGTCGAACAACATTTAGCTACTTGTGAGCATTGTCAGCAGCTCGCTACTTCAAAGCAATCACTGGGCTATCATTTATTAATGAAAAGAACGATCACGTTTTTCCACCTTGTTTTTATCGTACTATCCTTTATGTTTGCCATTAACTCTTCCTTACTTGGCAATCAAACAAGCTTTGCTATATCTTACGCGATTTTCGGCTGTCTTACTTATTTCTTTTACAGAAATATTTGGATTGTTTTTGCTATCAGCTTTATACCTGTTTTCGTATGGGCTATTGTTAACAATATCAATAATTCTCTCTACGTCACCCACTACTCCTTAACAGAAATTGGGACACTGTTGATTGGAGCTAGCTTCATAGCCATTTTACATACTATTTTTGCACTATTCGGTTCTGCCTTTGCTATTCTATTTCGTAGGTTTACAAAATAATGTTACACCAGCAGAAAGAAGTTGCCTCAATATATTGAGGCAACTTCCTTTTATCCAAAAATAAAAAAAGAGTCAGTTTTGAATAGCCACCCAACATCATTTCCGAGATTGGGACGCCTCATTACACGACTCTTTTTTTCAGTAATTATGCTTTTTTAACGAACTCTGACTTTAATTTCATTGCACCAAAGCCATCGATTTTACAATCAATATTGTGATCGCCTTCAACGAGACGAATGCTTTTCACCTTTGTCCCAATTTTTAGCGTTGAAGAACTACCCTTAACCTTTAAATCCTTAATAACTGTAACGGAATCACCGTCTGCAAGTAGATTGCCATGAGCATCCTTTACGATTAACGTATCTGTCTCCTGCTCCGTTACATCAGTGCTCCACTCATGCGCACATTCTGGACATACAAAGTTTGTTCCATCCTCATATGTGTATTCAGAATTACATTTTGGACAATTTGGATAAGCTGCCATTTCCGCTTCCTCCTTTTACTTTTTTGCTCCTAGATCAATTTCGCCTTGGCGTAATTGCGTCTGGATTTTGAATTGTGCCCGCACAATTCATTCCTTTGAAAATCCATGACATCCGCCGGAGGCTTTATCTTCATTCAGTAGGGATTTGGATACCCACTGAAAGGTAATCAAAACTGCATTCATCTCACCACCTGTTGAGATGTGTAGCCTTCTACTGAATGAAGGTAAACCCTATATATTCTCTTATCTTTACATACTTCGCCCTATTAAGTAAAGGATGTTCGCATTTTTCGTTCGTATTTGTGAAAAATATTTGAATCTGTTTTATGCTTTTGGAGATATTTCATTCTGGATATTCATGATTTGGGACACTCGCCCATTGACTTTTTTGTACAAACCATCTTACTTGCAAGTTTGTTTAACATGCCTTATTATATCCTTAAAGGCTGCATTGTTCGTATAATATTAAGTTTTAACCTTTAAGCTGTAAAAGGGAGTTTTATTATTGGAGTTGGAATGACGGGCCTCACACTAAGGTGCATGAGGATAAGCAGGAAAGCTTCTGCGAACACCCACTTTGAGGAGTGGTGGTTTAAAACTTTCTATAATAACTACGGCATACGCGGCTTTTTAATTTAATCATACAGCCACAAGGCTTTTGAGAGAATCACCCCCCCATTATGGGAGGGTGATTTTTTTATGCAATTTTGGTAGCATGTGCAAAAATTTAAAATAACACGTTCTAAAATATGATGTATATTGGTCTTGCACATTGCATAAGAAAAAAAGACAAAATCCAATTACGACTTTGTCTACAAACGTTTAAGTTGATTCAAGCGTATAATGATCTTAGAATTTAAATCTCACTGAATTTTTTTCCTTCATCTATAGGCAATACTTCATCATACGAATCATTAATTTTTTTTACATAGTAGTTTTCTTTGAGATCAACGGCCCCTTTAAGCGACAATCTTGAAATCAAGGAACTTTCTCGGTATGGATTTGATTGCCAGTTCCTAGATAACGATTTGCATTCCTTGAAATTCATAATTACCCCTCCTATGCTTCAATATTGCTCAGTGATTTTGTTAACTCTTTAAAAGCTTCTGTCTTGCTAGTATATGTTTTATTATATTTATTAAACTTGGTTTTGTTTCCTGTTTCTTGATTTATTTTAAAGCCTGTACTATGACATCTGCCTTCTTCTATAAACAAAGTAACTTCATATTTCATTTTACCATTCACATAAGACCAAGTATATTTGTTTACCTCAATCTCTACATCCCAAATAATAAAATCTTCAATTTTCGAAACATCATTAATTAAATCCAACATACTTTGATATCTTTTTGCAGTATCTACTTCTAAAGTTTTATTAATAATGCTTCTTAGTTTTTTTGGTATGTGCGGTAAATATTCTGTTCTATTTGGGAAAAGAGCTTTACTGATAAAATCCTTGGGATTCTGACCCGATTCAACCAAACTTTCATATTGACTGTGAAAATTGTCATCACCGTTACATAATCTATATAAAGTTAAGCCTACTTGGTATATGTCATCTAATACAGTTCGTTCAATCGTCTCGAAAGTCTGAGGAGATCTATGCCTCACATATTGACGTTTTTGAACAGCAAAACCACTATCATCAAGATATTTAGCTAAACCAAAATCTGTAATAACTCCACGATCTGAATCATTTAACATAATGTTAGTAGGTTTAATATCTAAATGGAGCAATCCTTTTATATGTATAAAGAGCAGTCCATTCAAAAAATCCAATGAATACTCTATTATTTTTTGCACATTTAGAAGTTTGCCTTCTGTAACACTAGCTAAGGAGCCTTTCGAATAAAACGGCATTGTGATGCTTATATATTCACTAGTTTCCCCAGCATAACGGATAGGCATAACATTTGGATGATTACATTCATTTAGCATTTGGGCTTCTAAAAAGAAATCACTTATACTTTGTCCTATCAAAGATTCTTTAGATATCTTTTTTAAAACCATAAATTCTTCGAGCTGTCGGTCTCGAACTAAATAAACCTCTGAGTTTAAACCCTCATCAGCACCGATTTGTTTAATTACCTCTACGTTAACATTAACTTCTATTACATTACGATTCAATGTCACCTTCATAATATACCCTCATCCTTCATCAATGCTTGAGCAACAAGAAAGCTTTCTCTATGTTCCTTACTGAATTTTTCCCAACCTTCTATGTTTTCAGGAGGATTTTCCCCTTTGATATACTCTTGTATTTCACCTAAAGATATACCATTTCTCTTCGCCATGTTTCGCAAACGGAAAATAGAATATTTTTCAATTGAACTATTTGCAAAAAACTCCTGAATTACCCCTTCTATATAAATTCGTTCTGTCTTCGCACTAGCAATAGACTCACATAATCTTAATCCAGCTACCGTAACTCCCTGTTCGGTAATTATTGATTGTAAAACAGTACGAATATAAGATAGTTGTCTTGGTGTCTCCAATTTTTGAGGAACAATTATTACATCGTTAAAATATTTACCTTCAATTGCAATTGTGTAAAAAATTTTCTTATGCGTAACCCTAATACCAATATAGTTATTCATCTAAAGCTCCTAACACATTTTATTAACATCATATTACCATAAAAGAGGTAAAATAATACCAAATTTTGTTTATAAACACTCTTTCTTGCAAGTATTATTTTATCTATTCAGAGAATCCGTTAACGCTCACGCAATATCTGGATACGTTCAACGTTTAATTAGTTCTTCTAACTCATTCCATAACTTTTTACGGTGACATTATTTTGTTTTTTAATTAAAATGCTTCGCTATAATCTCTAAAGGCTCCACATGCAAAGTACAGTAAGGCCGAGAAGGGCTACTAGAAAATTTTACATCTATTGTATTATAGTTTTTACTAAAGAATTCAAGGATTTCTTTCTTAATATCTTCTTTTCAGCGTACGCACTTGGACCCATTGCTTAACCACCCTTTATTTAATTCTCCGTTCTTTATATTAATGATTGTAATTTTAAGAGGCTTGGGTATCTGGGTATAAATCATTTTTTTATGATTTTTATCGGCAAATTCACCGATAAAAAAGGTTATAAAATCTACCAAATAAACAGCAATGAATAACACATTGGTTAACTATGGTTGGCACTTATTTCAAGTAGAGAAAAACATAAAAGAATGATAGACTTTTGAATGGAAATGTAGTTAATTATTACTACATAAAAGAAAGGTGATTGATAAAAATGCAACAACAAACTTCTGAAAAAAACTATATAGTAATGATTTTACTATGTTTCTTTTTAGGTGGCCTAGGAATACATCGCTTCTACGTAGGTAAAATTGGTACTGGTATTTTAATGATTATAACTTTTGGCGGACTAGGTATCTGGGCATTGATCGATTTAATTATGATTATTGTCGGCAAATTCAAAGATAAAGAAGGAAAAGAAATAAAACCTTCTTAACAATAATGAAAAGGCGTTAGTTAACTACGGTTAACTGGCGCTTTTTTGAATGGAGAAATGTTGTTTATGTCAGGGAGGATTGATATGCGCCCTATGTGTTTCCTGTGTCCCCTGCTTGCCTTCGCTTTGAATGAAGCTTGTGGGTACGCTACCGTTACACATACGTACCTATTTCACCTTGCAACTCCAGTTCTAAATAGCGTTTCCTTAATTCAATTTGTTCAGTGAACCACTATTACCCTTATATTAACTCCTTTTTTCTTTCTTCCTGTATCATCTAAGTCTTCCACGTTTTCATTAATGTCTATGTTACGTTATTACTTCCCAAAAGTTTAAAAAAGATAACAAATATTGGTTGTGTACTTTTTGTTCATTTAATCAGTCTTAAGGCTGAGAAGTGGCACCGCCTAAAGTTTGTTTCCAGTAAAAAGGAAAAGTGTTACAATTAAAAAACATTAATCGAAGCATTAAGATTCATCACCAGAAGTCGGGTTGACATTTATGAAAGAGCATATTTCTTTTAGAATGCTCATTGATCTACGTTCCGACTGGGTGACTCCTTCGTGACCAACATCCTGTTTCCCCAAAGTGGCACATTGGATACCTCGCCCAAAAGGAGATCAAACCTAAGTTATGGTGGTGAACCATATACAATTACGAATAGAGGAAGGTGTTTATTTTTGAGTATGAAAATATGGTGGGCTTTAAACATTGTATGGCTATTCATTTTTGCTGCTGGGGCCATATTTATTGGAGTAAGAGAAGTTGATTATGCAGGGGTAGTGCAAACTCCTGAAGTTAGAATGGTCTCATTTATTATTTTGGGTATTGTATTTTTATTTGTTGTACTATTTCAACTAATGCTACTCATCTTTATTCATTTTGTTAGAAAAGGTACAACCAATACTTCAACAAAAAAACTATCTTAATCAAGGTGGTCTTTGTCGTTTTTTAAGTCACTTAAATAAAGTGGCTTTTTTATATGTACTAATGTAAAAGTGTCTGTGTACGAATTTTAATCATAAAAAAACTGCACTCCAATAGATAGAGTGCAGTCAACTGCTTCTTTTTTATAAATTAAATAACCAAACCAACAATTGTAGCCGTTAAGATACTAACAAGTGTAGCTCCATACAACAACTTTAAGCCAAAACGAGCAACTACATTCCCTTGCTTTTCATTCAAACCTTTTACTGCTCCGGCAATAATACCGATAGATGAAAAGTTTGCAAAGGATACAAGAAAGACTGAAATAATAGCCAGTGTATGCGCACTCATAGACTTAGCTACTTCTCCAAGGCTTATCATTGCAACAAATTCATTCGTTACTAATTTTGTTGCCATAATTCCACCAGCAGTTATAGCATCTGCCCAAGGTACCCCCATTAAGAAAGCAATTGGTGCAAAGATATAACCTAAAATATCTTGGAAGGATATACCGAAAATCATATCAAATAGTGAATTGATTAAATCCATTAATGCTACGAAACCGATCAGCATAGCGCCAACAATGATGGCTACTTTAAATCCATCCATGATATATTCTCCAAGCATTTGGAAGAACGATTGCTTTTGTTCATCTATCTTTAAAATATCTTCGCTTGCTTCTACTGTATACGGATTAATGATTGAAACAATAATAAAACCGCCAAACAAGTTCAAGACAATCGCCGTTACAACATATTTTGGTTCAATCATCGTCATATATGCTCCAACAACTGACATAGAAACAGTCGACATTGCTGATGCGCATAATGTATACATTCGCTGTGGACTAATCTTATCTAATTGTTTTTTAACAGTAATGAATACTTCAGATTGGCCTACCATTGCAGAAGCAACAGCATTATAGGATTCCAATTTCCCCATACCACTTACTTTACTTAAAAGTAAACCTATCCCTTTCATGATGAGAGGAAGAATTTTAAAATGCTGTA
This sequence comes from Lysinibacillus sp. NPDC056185, assembly GCF_047737915.1. Lineage (NCBI taxonomy): Bacteria > Bacillati > Bacillota > Bacilli > Caryophanales > Bacillaceae > Lysinibacillus > Lysinibacillus sp. NPDC056185. The sequence goes on along the minus strand of NZ_JBLLLQ010000033.1, from coordinate 3,335 downwards.
GGATCCCTATCAATACAGATATAAAAACAATAGGTAATAACACATTTAGGAAGAAGGAATACTCCCCTTCATTTGCTAAACCACCAAAAACAAAAGTTATGCCCGTACTTGCGTAAGACAATAAATGATCAAATACTTTCGTAAATCCTTTGATTAGAACATAACCAACCTTTGTATTTAGCAGTATAGCTGCAAATACAAATTGGATGATTAGCATAATAATTATGTTTTTATATTTTATTTCTTTTTTGTTTTTACTCATTAACAGAGCTAAACCAAAAACAAGTAACAATCCACAAAAGGATATTAAGTATCTCATGAGTTCCTCCATAAATATATTGATAATTTTTGCGCGTTCGATATCCGAAACTACAAATCCTTTCACTCATTATGTTCCATTATTGAAACTTGAATAACAGCTATAGATCTTAAAACTGAAAATATGTAGTTAGTCAGACGTCAGACAAATCACTTCACTATACATTGTTTTCACTAGCAATTCAATAGTTAAGAGAAAAAAACTATGCGAAAAGTGTATACGCTTACAAAATTATCGTTTGATAAAAAAAAGACCATCATATATGATGGTCTCTGCTTGCTACAAGTTTTTGTATTCTTTATTCAAATTTTACTGATTTAAATGCACTGATAAGAATCATGTCTTTAAATCTGTCGAATTATTTTACATAAAAATACCAATAATCAATAACCTAAGTGACTTTTAAACCACCCATCACCTACGAAAATTTTTTATGATTATTCATTAGCATTTCAATTTCTTTATAAAATTTAATGCTTGTTGGGTCGATTCAATAAGTGATACATCACCTTTAAGTTCCCTTAACTTTAATGCTTCCTTAAAGCATTTTTCCGCCTCAGCAATTTCCCCTAATTCTAACAAACACTTGCCTTTATGTTGTATGGCAAAGTCCAAATATGCCAAATTATTATTTGCCTTACATTTATCCAAAACTTCGTTGAAGATCCCTAATGCTTTCATTGGATTACCATTATATTTTATTGCCTCTCCAAGACGTATTAATGATACGATTTCTCGATTGCTGTTATTCTGATTGCTAGCAAAATTAAAGCATTCAGTTAAAATTTTAACAGCTTTTTGTGGTTCCCCGTAAATTCTATATAAATTCCCCAGCGTTCCCTTTAGAAAATATTTCTCATCTTCATTAATTATATTCGCTAGTAAATTTTCAGCAATGTCTATCATTTCTTTTAATCTAAAAGGATTAGTAGTTTTTTCGCGAAGATACTCATTGCTATCAAAATAAATTATTTCGCTTATTGTCAAAAGATAGTTTTTAAAATCCGGAAAATTCATTTTATCAATGCCTCCAATAGTTTTTAATTAATTATTAAAAAATTAAGGCTGTTTTCTCAAAGATTGTTGCTTCACGTTTGGCTATCTTCTTTAACTTAAGCACCCCGTTAGTTGAAGAAGAAGACTGTCATATCTTTATTCAAAGTGAAACATATTTTCTATTTCTTTACTTGCTTTAGGTAAATCCATCCCGTCCTTCCATACCAAAATATTTTCTTTTGGAGTTCCGATATATATCGCCTTTATCTCCGCACTATCACGATGCAATTCTTCTTGTTCAATATCTATAAAGTAATAATCATTCGCCATCCCATATGGTGGTTGCGCTTTTTTCTTAATTACTGGTCGTACAGGAGTTATATAAAAGTTTCCATTTTTATCCATATCGTGTATTGTTTCATTTAATGCATAACCATCAGTTACTTCAAAGTGAAAAACAATTTTACCGTCCGACAATTGACTTACTTGCGATATCTCCATCACATTTGTTGGAACGTTAACTGTGTTCAAATGAAATAAACGATTATACCCGAAAGAGATAAGTAAAACCAAAACCAAAGAGATGATAACACCTGTAGCGAAGGATTTTATTTTTGAGCGTTTCCATAAAGAAGAAATATTTTTTATAACATTACTATCATTTCTAATTGTTTCAATTTCTTCTTTCGGTATTTCAAAGTCAACTTTTAATCTGTCTAATTCGAGTTTGCAACTTTGACAATGATCAAGGTGTTCTTCCACCAAACTTTTACTATCATCACTACATACATTGTCATAATACAACGGAAGTATATCTCTAATTATTTCACACGATAACTTACTCATTTCTATTCCTCCTTTAGCAATTCTTGAATTTTACCTTTTGCCCGATGAAATGTGACCCTTGCCCAACTTTCAGTCCTCTTAAAAAGCTCACTTATTTGTTTATAGGAGAGTTCTCCAAATACTCTTAGTCTAAATACTTCTTTATAGGGCTCTTCTATACGATTCAAGACCTTATGTAAACGGAAAATCTCTTCTTTTTTTAGTAAAACTTCTTCAACACTATTCTCGCTAATTTCTGGTATCTCTTTTGTGTCGTACCGTTTTTGTTTGTCGAGATAGGTAAAGTATGTGTTTTTTGCTATTTGACAAAGCCATACGTTAACTTTGCAAGTACCATTGAATTTATCAATGCTTTTTAAAGCCTTGAAAAATGTTTCTTGCGTGATTTCTTCAGCAATCTTTTCATTGCGACTTAACGATAATATAAATGAGTAAACATCTTGGAAATATTGATTGTATATACTTTCAAACTCTGTCACATTTCTACCTCCTTTCTTAAATAAGACTAAGTAATGTATATTTCGTTACAAAAAGATAAAAAAAATTGGCAAACGCATAGGTCTGCCTTTAAGTCATAACATTTATTGATTAAACAGAATACCTTCTTTCTTTTGGTCTCCATTTAAACCAATGTCTAATTGAACTAAACTGCCCCGTTAGCCATCCATGTAGGGCAAAAACCAGCGATACACCACAGAGAATGAAAGATTATTTCGTTCTTTCATGGGAGTTGAATAAGAAAAAGATGGGATCTCTGTGGAATCCCATCTTTAAGTAAAGCCCCCATTAGCTTAAGTACAATTCTTCACAATCTCTCTTTCAAAGTAAGAAAAAAACTCTATTTATTTTTATTTCACAAACGTATCGCACATCCATTCATAAAATTTTTCCTTCTCTTCAAATTGTGGATAATGAGCTGATTGTTCAAAGGCAATAAATTCTTTTTTATCAGCTTCAATCATATCAAAGTATTTTTTTGCTGCATTAGAAGAAGTGTTATAATCATATTTACCCATAACAAAATAGAATGGTAATTCAAGTTTTTTTACTTTAGTAGGTAATTGGTTTTGGTTTTTCGTTAATTCCTCAAGTAGAGTTTTTTGAGGATTGGATAGCCCATAGTTGTAACGAATCACATCTAATAAGTTATACTCACGACTGAATAACATAGTAT